>NZ_JBHXKA010000200.1:0-10232 GCF_042722885.1 Streptomyces sp. NPDC058401 | reverse complement strand
TCTAATCACCACTCATCAGACCGTGGGAGCAGTCCGCTCCAACCTCTCTCCACCCTTGCCCCACCCACGTCGCACTATCGGGCGCGACCCCGTGGGGTCGCGCCCTTTCCACACCGTGCTACAGCCCGTCAGCTCTTCAAGCGACGGAACCGATCCTGCTGATCACCGTGTTCGAGGCGTCCGGGTGGATCGGGATGTGCGCGCCGGTCAGGGCCGCGCCCGTGCCGCCGCGCCGGTTGGCGACGATCTCGGCGGCGATGGACAGCGCGGTCTCCTCCGGGGAGCGGGCCCCGAGGTCCAGGCCGATCGGGGAGCGCAGCCGGGCCAGTTCGAGCTCGGTCACGCCGACCTCGCGGAGCCGCTTGTTGCGGTCCTCGTGGGTGCGGCGGGAGCCCATGGCGCCGACGTAGGCGACGGGAAGCTTGAGGGCCAGTTCGAGGAGCGGGACATCGAACTTGGCGTCGTGCGTGAGGACGCACAGGACCGTTCGGCCGTCGATCTCGCCGGCGGAGGACTGCTCCTCCAGGTAGCGGTGCGGCCAGTCGACCACGATCTCGTCCGCTTCGGGGAAACGGTTCTTCGTGGCGAAAACGGGCCGGGCGTCGCACAGCGTCACCCGGTAGCCGAGGAACTTGCCGATGCGCACCAGGGCGGAGGCGAAGTCGATGGCCCCGAAGACGACCATGCGGGGCGGCGGGACGCTGGACTCGACCAGCACCTTGAGCGGCTCTCCGCAGAGGCGGCCGTCGGCACCGATCTCCAGCACACCGGTCTTGCCGGCGTCGAGCATGGCCCGTGCCTCGTCGGCGATGGCACGGTCCAGCTCGGGGTGGCCGCCGAATCCGCCCTCGTAGGAGCCTTCGCCCCGGACGAGTACGGCGCGGCCCATGAGCTCGGCCGGGCCCTCGGCGATCCGGGCGACCGCCGCCGCCTCCCCGCGAGCGGCGGCGGCCAGCGAGGCCGCGAACACCTCCCGTGCGGGAGAGCCCACGGAGACCGGGGTCACCAGGATGTCGATGATTCCGCCGCAGGTCAGACCGACGGCGAAGGCATCGTCATCGCTGTAGCCGAAGCGCTCCTGGACGGTCTCGCCGTCCTCCAGCGCCTGCTGGCACAGCTCGTAGACCGCACCCTCCACGCATCCACCGGAGACCGAACCGATGGCCGTGCCGTCACTGTCGACGGCGAGGGCCGCTCCGGGCTGCCTGGGTGCGCTCCCGCCGACCGCCACGACCGTGGCGACGGCGAAGTCACGTCCCTGCTCGACCCACCGGTTGAGTTCTTCGGCGATGTCCAGCATGGGGGCCTCCTCGGAGAGGTTCAGTTTCCAGTATCGGATACGTGGAGGGTGCGGTCGTGCGCTACGGATCAGGTCGATCGGACCTGGTCAGGTCGGCTCAGCCGACGCCGAGCCAGCTCTCGATCGGGTGGAGGGCGAAGAAGACCAGGAAGATTCCGGTCAGCGCCCACATGAAGCCGCCGATCTCACGGGCCTTGCCCTGAGCGACCTTGATCGCGACGTAGGAGATGACTCCCGCGGCGACACCGGCGGTGATCGAGTACGTGAAGGGCATGACCACGACGGTCAGGAAGACCGGGATCGAGGTCGAGGAGTCGGCCCAGTCCACGTGGCGGGCGTTCTGCATCATCATCGCGCCGATGACGACCAGGGCCGCGGAGGCGACCTCACCCGGGACGATCTGCGTGATCGGGGTGAAGAAGAGGCAGGCGGCGAAGAACAGGCCGGTGACGACGGAGGCGAGGCCCGTGCGGGCACCCTCGCCGACGCCGGTGGCGGACTCGACGAACACGGTCTGGCCGGAGCCGCCCGCGATGCCACCGATGGCGCCACCGGCACCGTCGATGAACAGCGCCTTGGACAGGCCCGGCATGCGGCCCTGCTCGTCGGCGAGCTTGGCTTCGGTACCGACACCGATGATGGTGGCCATCGCGTCGAAGAAGCCGGCGAGCACCAGGGTGAAGACGATCATGCCGACCGTCATGTAGCCGACGTCGCCCCAGCCGCCGAAGGAGACGTCACCGAAGAGCGAGAAGTCCGGCGCGGAGACCGCGGAGCCCGAGAGCTCCGGCGGGCCGTTCTTCCAGGCCTTGGGGTCGATGTCCACGATGGCGTTGAGGATCGCGGCCAGGACGGTGCCACCGACGATGCCGATCAGGATCGCGCCGGGCACCTTGCGGGCCTGGAGCATGAAGATGGCGATCAGGGTGATGGCGAAGAGCAGGACGGGCCAGCCGGAGAGCTCACCGGTCGCGCCGAGCTGGACGGGGGGCATGAACTCCCCGCCGTTGCCGACGAAGCCCGCCTTCACGAAGCCGATCAGGGCGACGAAGAGGCCGATGCCCATGGTGATGGCGTGCTTGAGCGCCAGGGGTATCGCGTTCATGATCATCTCACGGAGGCCGGTGACGACCAGGAGACAGATCACGACGCCGTAGACCACACACATGCCCATGGCCTGCGGCCAGGTCATCTGCGGGGCCACCTGCGAGGCCAGCACGCCGGACACGGAGAGGCCGGCCGCGAGCGCGAGCGGGACCTTGCCGACGAAGCCCATGAGGAGCGTGGTGACGGCTGCCGCGAACGCGGTGGCGGTGATGATCGCCGAGGCGGCCATCTTGTGGCCGTCGACGTCCGCGCCCGAGAGGAGCAGCGGGTTCAGCAGGAGGATGTAGGCCATGGCCATGAAGGTCGTGATACCGCCACGAACTTCGTTGCCGACCTTGGATCCGCGCTTGCTGATGTGAAAGTACCGGTCGAGCCAAGACTGTCCAGCGGGGGTCGGAGAGCCGTTGCCGGCTTCCTCCGCACTGGTCTTTGGCTCCACAGAGGACTGGGTCATGGTGCCTAACTCCCAAGGTTCAAAGGGGCACCCGCATAAAGATTGGAGACACGGGATTTGGGATAACGCGTTTGGCTGCACGACCCGGGGTGACGGCCCGAGGCGACGCAAATGGTGCACTGCGTGTACTGCGGGTACTGCGAGGGTTCTGCGGTACGGCTGGTACTCCTGGTGTCACCTGGGGTAGTCGGTGAACCGGGGGGTACTGCTGGGGGGGGACTTCCGGTGAAACTGACCGCGAGCGGTGCGGTACTGATGACTCCGGACTTCGTGCTCCGGGCGGTGCGGCTGGAAGTGTGACGTTCCCGTGTCACACCGCCCGGAAATCTGGGGGTGGGTCCGGGGGCCTCGCGGCCCCCGGACCACGCCGTCCTAGAGAGTGCCGGTGAGCAGTTCCGGACGGATCGGCGTCTTGTTGATCTCCAGACCGGTCGCCGCCCGGATCGCCGCGATGACGGCCGGGGTGGACGAGAGGGTCGGGGCCTCGCCCATACCGCGCAGGCCGTACGGGGCCTTCGGGTCGGCGAGCTCCAGGACGTCGACCGGGATGGTCGGGGTGTCGAGGATGGTGGGGATCAGGTAGTCCGTGAAGGAGGGGTTGCGCACCTTCGCGGTCTTCGGGTCCACGATGATCTCTTCCATGATCGCGACGCCCAGGCCCTGGGTGGTACCACCCTGGATCTGGCCGACCACGGAGAGCATGTTCAGGGCCTTGCCGACGTCCTGGGCGGTCGCCAGCTCGACGACCTTGACGAGGCCGAGCTCGGTGTCCACCTCGACGACCGCGCGGTGCGCGGCGAAGGTGTACTGGACGTGGCCGTTGCCCTGGCCGGTGACCAGGTCGAAGGGCTCAGTCGCCGCGTGGCGGAACTCGAGCTCGATGTCGATCGCGTCTTCGCCCTCCAGGATGTCGGCGATGTCCGCGAGGACCTCTCCGCCATCGGTGACGACCTTGCCGCCTTCGAGGAGCAGCTCGGCGGTCGCCCACGCGGGGTGGTACGAGCCGTTCTTGCGCCGGCCGATCTCCAGGACCGCCTCGCGGACGGCCTCACAGGTGTTCTTCACCGCGCCACCGGTCATGTACGTCTGCCGCGAGGCGGACGTGGAACCGGCGGAGCCGACCTGGGTGTCGGCCGGGTGGATGGTCACCTGCGTGACACCCAGCTCGGTACGGGCGATCTGCGCGTGGACGGTGATACCGCCCTGGCCGACCTCCGCCATGGCCGTGTGGACCATCGCGACGGCCTCGCCGTTGATGACCTCGAGGGTCACGCGGGCGGTGGAGTAGTCGTCGAAGCCCTCGGAGAAGCCGACGTTCTTGATGCCGACCGCGTAGCCGACGCCGCGGACGACGCCTTCACCGTGGGTGGTGTTCGACAGACCACCGGGCAGCGCGCGGACGTCCGCGCTCTCGCCGGCGGACTCCCACTGGCGCTCCGGCGGCAGCGGACGGGCCTTGACCCGGCGCAGCAGCTCGGCGACGGGCGCCGGAGCGTCCACGACCTGGCCGGTGGGCATGATCGTGCCCTGCTCCATGGCATTGAGCTGGCGGAACTCGACCGCGTCCATGCCCAGCTTCGCCGCGAGCTTGTCCATCTGGGCCTCGTAGGCGAAGCAGGCCTGGACGGCGCCGAAGCCGCGCATCGCGCCACAGGGCGGGTTGTTCGTGTAGAGCGCGATCGCCTCGATGTCCACGTCCTCCAGGACGTACGGACCGACCGAGAGCGAGGAGGCGTTGCCCACGACCGCCGGGGAAGCGGACGCGTACGCGCCGCCGTCCAGGACGATCTTGCACTTCATGTGCGTGAGCTTGCCGTCCTTGGTGGCGCCGTGCTCGTAGTACAGCTTCGCCGGGTGACGGTGCACGTGGCCGAAGAAGGACTCGAAGCGGTTGTAGACGATCTTGACCGGCTTGTTCGTGGCCAGGGCCAGGAGGCAGGCGTGGATCTGCATCGAGATGTCTTCGCGGCCACCGAACGCGCCGCCGACGCCCGAGAGCGTCATGCGGACCTTCTCCGGCGGGAGGCCCAGGACCGGGGCGATCTGCTGGAGGTCCGAGTGCAGCCACTGGGTGGCGACGTACAGCTCGACACCGCCGTCCTCGGACGGTACGGCCAGACCGGACTCCGGGCCGAGGAAGGCCTGGTCCTGCATGCCGAAGGTGTACTCGCCCTCGACGATGACGTCGGCGCGCTTGCGGGCCTCTTCCACGTTGCCGCGGATGATCGGCTGGCGGTGCACGATGTTCGGGTGCGGGACGTGACCGATGTGGTGGTCGTCACGGCCCTCGTGGATCAGCGGCGCACCCTCGGCGAGGGCGGACGCCTCGTCGGTGACGAGCGGCAGCTCACGGTAGTCGATCTTGATCTTGGCGGCCGCGCGGCGAGCGGTCTCCGGGTGGTCGGCGGCCACGAGGGCCACCGGCTCACCGTGGTGACGCACCCGGCCGTTGGCGAGAACCGGGGTGTCCTGGATCTCCAGGCCGTAGTTCTTCATCTCGGCCGGCAGGTCGTCGTACGTCAGGACCGAGTAGACGCCCGGCATCGCCAGGGCCTCGGAGATGTCGATCGAGACGATCTCGGCGTGGGCCACGGTGGAGCGCAGGGTCTGGCCCCACAGCATGTCCTCGTGCCACATGTCCGAGGAGTACGCGAACTCACCGGTCACCTTGAGGGTGCCGTCCGGGCGCAGCGTGGACTCGCCGATGCCGCCCTTGTTGTGCTTCTGCGTGACGTTGGTCGGCGTACCCGCCGGCACCGTGCGCGTGTTCTGGGCCATGGTCAGACCGCCTCAGACTGACGGGCGGCCGCGAGGCGGACCGCGTCGAGGATCTTCTCGTAGCCCGTGCAGCGGCAGAGGTTGCCGGACAGGGACTCACGGATGTCCTGGTCGGACGGGGAGGGGTTCTCCTCCAGCAGCGCGTCGGCCTGGACCAGGAGGCCCGGGGTGCAGAAACCGCACTGGACGGCGCCGGCGTCGATGAACGCCTGCTGGATGGTGGAGAGCTCGACGCCCTCACCGGTCTGCGAGTCGCCCGGCTTGGCCTGCCACTGCTTGGCCGCGTCCAGGGTGACGCCGCCCTTGCTGCCGCAGCCGCCGCCGGTGCCGCAGGCACCGCCGTGACCGTGCTCTTCGCGCTGCTTGGCGAACTCCGCCAGGCCCTCGACGGTCACGACGTCGCGACCCTCGACCTGACCGGCCGCGACCAGACAGGAACAGACCGGCACGCCGTCGAGACGGACGGTGCAGGAACCGCACTCGCCCTGCTCACAGGCGTTCTTCGAACCGGGCAGGCCCAGGCGCTCGCGCAGGACGTAGAGGAGGGACTCGCCCTCCCAGACGTCGTCGGCTTCCTGCTGACGGCCGTTGACAGTGAAATTGACGCGCATGATTACGCAGCCCCTTCAAGCGAGCGGCCGTTGTTCGAACCGCGGTACTGCTCCCACGTCCAGACGAGCTGGCGGCGAGCCATGATGCCGACCGCGTGGCGGCGGTACTTCGCCGTGCCGCGGACGTCGTCGATCGGGTTGGCCGCGCCGGAGGCGAGGTCACCGAACTGCTTGGCGATCGACGGGGTGATGACCTTGCCGGACTCCCAGAAGCCGCCCTCTTCGAGCGCGGAGTTCAGGAATTCCTCGGCCACCTTCGCCCGGATCGGGGTCGGCGCGGCCGAACCGATACCGGTGCGGACCGTGCGGGTCTCGGGGTGCAGCGCCAGGCCGAACGCGCAGACGGCGATGACCATCGCGTTGCGGGAACCGACCTTGGAGTACTGCTGGGGACCGTCCGCCTTCTTGACGTGGACGGTCTTGATGAGCTCGTCGGCGGCCAGCGCGTTGCGCTTGACGCCGGTGTAGAACTCGTCGATCGGGATCAGGCGGGATCCGCGTACGGACTCCACCTCGACCTCGGCACCCGCCGCGAGGAGCGCGGGGTGGGAATCGCCGGCCGGCGAGGCGCAACCGAGGTTGCCGCCGACACCGCCGCGGTTACGGATCTGCGGGGACGCGACCGTGTGCGAGGCGAGCGCGAGTCCCGGAAGCTCCGTGCGGAGGTTCTCCATGATCTGCGTGTACGGGACGGAGGCGCCCAGACGTACCACGTCCTCGCCGACCTCCCACTCCCGCAGGAGACCGATGCGGTTCAGGTCCAGGAGGTACTCCGGCCGACGGTGGTCGAAGTTGATCTCGACCATCACGTCGGTGCCACCCGCAATCGGCACAGCTGTGGGGAACTCGGCCTTAGCGGCGAGCGCCTCCTCCCAGCTGGCGGGGCGAAGGAAGTCCATGTCGGCTCTCTTCTTCTTAATCGGGTCGTTCACTTCAAGCCAGGAGGCCGTTAGGCCCTCGACTGGTCGTTCACGTGCTGTTAACGCGGTGTGGACTCAGTACACCGGCCGTGCGTCCCCCGGGTGCAGTCACCGAAACCATGAAGGAGTTGGCTGGGGACCTCCCTCGTCTTGTAGATTCGTATGAAAGGCAGGATGCGACGACCTGCCCGATTTCCAACGGCAACATTCGAGACAGATCGGCGGCGACATCATGCGGCTGCGCGCACTGCTGGAAACCGAGGCGCTGGGGCTGCGGCTGCTGGGCGGCGAGGAAGAACTCGACCGGACGGTCCGCGGGGTCATGACGACCGACCTGAGGGATCCCAGCCGATACCTATCCGGAGGGGAGCTGGTCCTCACTGGCCTGGCCTGGAGACGAAATTCGGCCGACTCCGAGCCGTTCGTACGAATCCTCGCGAGCGCCGGCGTGGCCGGGCTGGCGGCCGGCGAGGCCGAACTGGGTGACATTCCCGACGACCTCGTCACGGCGTGTCTGCGCAACCGTCTCCCGTTGTTCGCTGTAAACGAAGACGTTGCATTCGCCACCATCACCGAGTACGTGGTGCGGCAGGTCTCGGGAGAGCGCGCCGGGGACCTCGCGGCCGTAGTGGACCGCCATCGGCGGCTCATGACCTCCGGTCCGGCCGGTGGTGGACCCGATGTGGTCCTCGATCTGCTCACCACGGACCTCGATCTCCGGGCCTGGGTGCTCTCGCCCACGGGCCGGCAGATCGCCGGGGCGGGCGAGCCGCTGGCGCCGGGCATCTGCGCGGCACTGGCGAGCGAGCACCTCGCGGCGGTCCGGACGGGCCGCAGGGGCCCGCACCGGATCTCCCTCCAGGGTATTACCTACTCCCTGTTCCCGATCAGGGGACACGGCCGCGGAGCCGCAGGTCCGGCGGCCCGCGACGTCCGCGAGAGCGTGCTCTCCGACTGGCTGCTGGCCGTCGAGGCCGACGCCGGCGACTGGCCCGCCGAGCGGCTCGACCTGCTCCAGGGCGTCACCCAGCTCATCGCGGTCGAGCGGGACCGCCGCGACGCGGCCCGCACGGTGCGCCGCCGCCTGGCCCAGGAGGTCCTGGAGCTGGTCCAGACGGGCGCTCCGCCCGCCGAGATCGCCGCCCGCCTGCGGGTGGCGGCGCCGGTGCTGCTGCCCGGGCTGGGCACCGCCCCGCACTGGCAGGTCGTCGTGGCCCGGGTGGACTGGGAAGGCGGTGACATCGCGGGCGGCCCCGTCGCCCAGTCGCTGCTGGAGGAGATCCTCGTCGACCCCTCCGTCTCCGGCCCCGAACCCTCCGACCGGATCGCCGTCGCGCACGCCGGGGACGAGGCGATCGCCCTCGTACCGCTGCCCGCGCCCGCCGGGGAGCCCGGCGAGGAGAAGGGCCCCGACACCGCCCTGCACGCGGAAACGCTGCTCGCGGCCGTACGGGACCCCCTGGCGGCCGGCCTCGCCGACGACGGCCGGCTCACCCTGGGCGTCAGCGCGGCCGTGTCCTCCGCCGAGGGGCTCCGCGGGGCCCTGGAAGAGGCCCGGCACGCCCGCCGGGTCGCCGCGGCCCGCCCGGGCCGGGTCTGCGCGGCCGGCCACCACGAGCTGGCCTCGCACGTCCTGCTGCTCCCGTTCGTCCCCGACGACGTCCGCCGCGCCTTCACGGCCCGGCTGCTGGACCCGCTGCGGGACTACGACCGCCGCCACCGCGCGGAGCTCATCCCCACCCTCGAAGCCTTCCTCGACTGCGACGGCTCGTGGACCCGCTGCGCGACGCGGCTGCACCTCCACGTCAACACGCTGAGGTACCGGGTCGGGCGAATCGAGCAGTTGACGGCGAGGGATCTTTCCCGGCTCGAGGACAAGCTCGACTTCTTCCTGGCACTGCGGATGAGCTGAGAAGATCCACCGCCTGACCGGCCGGGGGGCCGGTCGGGACCGAGTGGAGGCGGACTCGAGGCCGGGCGGGGGCGACTGATGATCCGTCCGGACTTTGTGAAAGAGTTCACCCGACCCCTTGGCCGAACCTGCCGATCCGTGCTCTCATTTCGCCCCAGGGCTCAACGACGTGCTGCTTGGTTGCTTTGGGGAGGGCAATGTGGCGGATACCGCCATGTCCAGTGCCGGAACTATCGGGGGAGACGACCCCCTCCAGCGGGCGATATGGCGGCTGCGCTCGCGCGGCTGTTGGACCGACGCGGCGGCCCTGCTGACGCCGCACCTGCACGATGCCGGAGCCGCCGTGCAGCGGACCGGGCTACTGGTCGAACGCTGCCTGTTCACCGGGCAGGGATGGGCCGAAGCCGAAGACGCGCTGCGGATCGCCGAAGCCGTCTCCCAGGACGACGACGACCGCGGCGCGGCCGCGTGCGAGCGGGGTCACCTGGCCTACGCGGCGACCGTACTGGGCGTACGCGACCGGGCCGACGAGGCACGCTCCGCGCTCGGCCGGGCGGCGGCGCTGCTGTCCCCCGGGTCGCGCACCCGGCCACTGCTCGACTTCCGGCGGGGCCTGGTCGCGGAACACCTCGCGGACGCGCCCTCCTCCGCCCTGCCCGCCTACCGGCGGGCCCACGCGGGCGCCCTCGCCCACGGCGACACGCTCCTGCTCTCCTTCACCTGGCGGCACCTGGCGGCGCTGTCCCTGCGGGACGGGGAGGTCGCCGAAGCCCGCAAGGGCTTCGCGGAGTCCCTCCGCATCCGGGAGGACCTGGGCTTCCTGATCGGCACGGCCCCCGCGCTGGCGGCCCTGGCCGAAGCCGAACCGGAACCCGAGGCCACCCGCCTCCGCGCGGAGGCCCGCCGCCTCTTCCACCTCTTGGGCGGCATCCCCACCTGGCTGGCCGACCAACTCCACCCGATCCCGGCGCCCACGCCAACTCCTTCCTAACGCCGACCTCGCACCGCTACGCGGGCTTCGACCGGCCACCACCGGACTCCGTCCGGTGGTGGCCGGTCGGGGCTGCCGCCACCGCCGTCCCGGCGCGGGGCCCGGTGGGCGGGTGCGGCTGGGTCGGCCCTGCGGGGCTGGGTCCCCTACCCGCCCTTC
>NZ_JBHXKA010000199.1:0-10357 GCF_042722885.1 Streptomyces sp. NPDC058401 | reverse complement strand
CGGGCGGGGCGGCGGGGGGGTGTGCGCGGCGCCCCTCCCGTTCGACCGTTGCTCCGGTCAGAGCTTCTTGGCCCCGGGGGCCTCGGCCTTGTCCTTGTCCTTGCCGTCGGCTTCGCCCTCGGCGTCCACCGGCGCGGCATCGGCCTTGACCGCGGCGTCGGCCGTGACGTTGTCCCCGCCCTTGGCAGTGACCTCGCCCGCGGGCTCGTCCCCTGCCTTGGTACCGGCCTTGGCGCCGGCCTTGGCGTCAGTCTTGTCCGAGGACTTGGCCTCGTCGCCCTCGGCTGCTCCGTCCCCGGCCGGGGTGTCCCCGTCCTTGGCGCCGGCCTCCGGCTCGACGACCGCCTCGCGGCCCGGCCGCAGCTTCGCCGACAGCACCAGGTACACCACGGCGAGCACGAAGACGACGATCGAGGTCCACACGTTGAGCCGCAGGCCCAGGATGTGGTGGGCCTCGTCGACCCGCATGTACTCGATCCAGCCGCGGCCCACGCAGTACGCGGCGACGTACAGCGCGAACGCCCGCCCGTGTCCGAGCGTGAAGCGGCGGTCGGCCCAGATCACCAGCAGGGCGACGCCGATGCACCAGAGGGACTCGTAGAGGAAGGTCGGGTGGTAGGTCCCGGCGACCCGGTTCGGGCCGTCGGTGATCTCCACCGCCCACGGCAGATCGGTGGCGCGGCCGTACAGCTCCTGGTTGAACCAGTTGCCCCAGCGTCCGCAGGCCTGGGCCAGCGCGATGCCGGGGGCCAGGGCGTCGGCCCAGGCCGGCAGCGGGATGCCGCGCCGGCGACAGCCGATCCAGGCACCGACCGCGCCCAGCGCGATGGCGCCCCAGATGCCGAGGCCGCCCTCCCAGATCTTGAAGGCGTCGACCCAGTCGCGGCCCTCGCCGAAGTAGAGCTGGTAGTCGGTGATCACGTGGTAGAGGCGGCCGCCGACCAGGCCGAACGGCACGGCCCACACGGCGATGTCCGCGACCGTGCCCGGCTTACCGCCGCGCGCGACCCAGCGCTTGTTGCCGAGCCAGACGGCGACGAAGACGCCGATGATGATGCAGAACGCGTAGCCGCGCAGCGGGATCGGCCCGAGATGGAGCACGCCCGTCGACGGACTGGGAATGAAGGCAAGGTTCATGGCAAGAGCCGACGCTACCTTGCCGGACGGTGGGGACCGCAACCCGCCCGGCAAGCTGCTGCCGAATCGAGACGGCCCTCAGTGGTCCATGGGCATCCCTGCGTGGTCCGGGGAGGCGTCGGCCGAGCCCGATCCACCGGTGGCCGAGCGTCCCGCCGAGCGTGCCGCGGAGGCCGAGGAGGAGGCCGAGGGCGTGGCCGAGTGGCCGGAGGAGGCCTTCCCCGAGCCCGACGCGGACGGCGACGGCGATCCGGACCTGCCCGGGGAGCCGGATGAGGATGCCGATGCCGACGGGGAGCCCTTCACCCCGCCGGGGCCGCCCTTGCCGGCCGCCTCCACCTTCTCCTTCAGCTTCTGCGGGGTCAGCGGGTTGGCCTGGTCCGCGAAGATGTCCGTGCCGTCGAGGAGCACGGTCGGGGTGCCGCGGAACTTGCCCGCGCGGAAGGCGTCCTGCGACTTGTTCACCCAGCTGTCGTGCGTGCCGTCCTCGACGCAGGTGCGGAAGGCGGGGGTGTCCAGGCCGTCGACCTTCCCGGCCAGCTCCAGCAGCTTGGCGTTCTTGCCGTAGGCGTCGTTGGTCTCCTCGGGCTGGTTCTCGAAGAGCACGTCGTGGTACGGGGAGAACTTTCCGGCGTCCTGGGCGCAGGCCGCGGCGTTGGCGCTCTTGAGGGAGCCGCTGCCGCCCATGTTCCCGTCGATGAGGGTGACGGTGTGGTACTCGACCTTGAGGAGGCCCTTGGCCTCCAGCTCGTGGATGGTGTCCCGGTAATTGGTCTCGAAGGCCTTGCAGGCCGGGCAGCGGAAGTCCTCCCACACGGTCAGCGTGGAGGGGGCCTCGCTCTTGCCGGTCTGGATGGCGAGCGCGTCCTTGCCCGTGGCCCCGGACGGGGCGACCGCCGGGCCGCCCTTGGCGGAGGATCCGCCCTTGCCGGTGTTCGCCGCGATCAGGCCGACGACGGCCGCCAGCCCGAGCACGCCGACCACCGCCGCCGACACGACGAGGGTCCGCCGTCGCTTGTCCTTGGCCTTCTGCCGCTCGCGCTCCACCTGGAGTCGCTCGCGGGCCGATCGTTTCGTCGCATCGCGGTTCGCACCGTCGTTCATGTCGCTCACGTTCGGCCAAACGAAGCAGGGAGGCACTCTCGTGCCTCCCTGCCCCTACTTCCACCCGATCGGGCTACAGAACCCGCTCAGGGGTCCGTCTGCCCGATCGAACGCGCCGCCCGTCGGCCCCCGCGCACGCCTCGGTCACCCGGCGCGCACGCCCGGGCCGCCCGGCGCACGGCTCAGCTCCGGCGCACGCCTTCGGCGAGCTCGCCCGCCAGTGCCTGTACGGCGGCCAGCCCGGCGGGCAGGTCCGGCGCGTCGAGCAGCAGCTTCACGAAGGCGGAGCCGACGATGACGCCGTCGGCGAAGCCGGCGACCTCCTTGGCCTGGGCGGCGTTGGAGACGCCCAGTCCCACGCAGACCGGCAGGTCGCTGGTGGCGCGGGTGCGGGCGACCAGGTCGGCCGCCTGGTTGCCGACGGACTCGCGGGTGCCGGTGACGCCCATGAGCGAAGCGGCGTAGACGAAGCCGGAGCCGGCCGCCGTGATGGTGGCGAGGCGCGCGTCCTTGCTGCTGGGGGCCACGACGAAGACGGTCGCCAGACCGTGCTTGGCCGCGTGCTCGCGCCACAGCGCGGACTCCTGGACCGGCAGGTCGGGCAGGATGCAGCCCGCGCCGCCGGCCTCGGCGAGCTCGGCGGTGAACCGCTCGACGCCGTAGCGGTCGATGGGGTTCCAGTACGTCATGACGAGGATCGGGGCGCCCGTGGCCTCGTAGGCCTCGCGGACGGTCCGCAGGGTGTCCGCGATCTTGACTCCGCCGCGCAGGGCGATGTCGTCGGCGGTCTGGATGATGGCGCCGTCCAGGACCGGGTCGCTGTGCGGGAGGCCGATCTCGACCACGTCCGCGCCGCCGGCGATGACGGCCTTGACGGCCTCGATGGCCCCGTCCACGGTCGGGAAGCCGGCCGGGAGGTAGGCGACGAGGGCCGCGCGGTCCTCGGACTTCGCCTTGGCGAGGGTGGCCGAGAGGAGTTCGATGGTGCCGCTCACTTGGTCTCCCCCTCGGAGGCGTCGTACAGGTTGAAGTAGCGGGCGGCGGTGTCCATGTCCTTGTCGCCGCGGCCCGACAGGTTGACGACGAGCAGGCCGTCCTTGCCGAGCTCCTTGCCGAGGTCCAGGGCGCCCGCGAGGGCGTGTGCGGACTCGATGGCCGGGATGATGCCCTCGGTGCGCGAGAGCAGCCGCAGGGCCTGCATCGCCTGGTCGTCGGTGACCGCGCGGTACTCGGCGCGGCCCGCGTCCTTGAGGTAGGAGTGCTCCGGGCCGATGCCCGGGTAGTCCAGACCGGCCGAGATGGAGTACGGCTCGGTGATCTGGCCCTCCTCGTCCTGCAGGACGTAGGAGCGCGATCCGTGCAGGATGCCCGGCTCGCCCGCGGTCAGCGTGGCCGCGTGCTCGCCGGTCTCCACGCCGTGTCCGGCGGGCTCGAAGCCGACCAGGCGGACGTCGGCGTCCGGGATGAAGGCGTGGAACAGGCCGATGGCGTTGGAGCCGCCGCCGACACAGGCCGCGACCGCGTCGGGCAGCCGCCCGGCGCGCTCCAGGATCTGTCGGCGGGCCTCGACGCCGATGACCCGGTGGAAGTCGCGGACCATCGCGGGGAACGGGTGCGGGCCCGCGACGGTGCCGAAGAGGTAGTGGGTGCGGTCCACGTTGGCGACCCAGTCGCGGAACGCCTCGTTGATGGCGTCCTTCAGGGTCCGGGAGCCGGACTTGACCGCGATGACCTCGGCGCCGAGCATCCGCATCCGGGCCACGTTCAGGGCCTGGCGCTGGGTGTCGATCTCGCCCATGTAGATGGTGCACTCGAGACCGAACAGGGCGCAGGCGGTGGCGGTGGCCACGCCGTGCTGCCCGGCGCCGGTCTCGGCGATGACGCGGGTCTTGCCCATGCGCTTGGTGAGCAGCGCCTGGCCCAGCACGTTGTTGATCTTGTGCGAGCCGGTGTGGTTCAGGTCCTCGCGCTTGAGGAAGATCCGCGCCCCGCCCGCGTGCTCGGCGAACCGCGGCACCTCGGTCAGGGAGCTGGGACGGCCGGTGTAGTTGACCATCAGGTCGTCGAGCTCGGCCGCGAAGGCCGGGTCGCCCTTGGCCTTCTCGTACTCGACGGCGACCTCGTCCACGGCGGCGACGAGCGCCTCCGGGATGAACTTGCCGCCGAACTCGCCGAAGTAGCCCTCGGCGTTGGGGATGTGACCCTCGGGGTCCGGGATGAAGAAACTGCTGGCGCTGGACATGCCCAGGTACTCCTACGGAGGCGACGCGGATGTCTTCAACCGTATTGCGCCGTCCGCCCGCGATGCGCACACCCCGCTGGGGCATGGGCGTACGAGGGTGCGGAGCGGCCCGCCCCGGAGCCGGCGGCTCGGGGGAACGGACCGTGACGGGACACCGGCGGGACCGGTGTACGACGTACACCGTCCGGCGGGTCTCGTTACGACGCGACTCCGGGTCGCCATCGCATGCCGTTGACCTGACCGGGCTCTGAGCCGATCACGTACCGGACCCGCCGCCCGCGCACGCGGCGTGCCGGGGCGCGGCAGCCGCGAGGGCGGCAGCCGCGCGCCAGCGGCGCGTGCGCCGTCGGCACACCGGCCAGGCCTGAGCCCGGTCGGGTGCGGACGGAGGGGCGATTTCGGGCCATGGGTGCGGGTCAGCTCCGCCCGTGGCGCAGGGCGGGGTGGGCTCCGGCGGCGACGAGGTCGGCCACGGCCGCCTTCGGGTCGCGGCCGGTCACCAGGGACTCCCCGACGAGGACGGCGTCCGCGCCCTCGTTCGCATAGGCGATCAGGTCGTGCGGCCCGCGGATGCCGGACTCGGCGACCTTGACGATGTGGGCCGGGATCTCGCCGACGATCCGCTCGAAGGTGGAGCGGTCGACCTTGAGGTCCTTCAGGTTGCGGGCGTTGACGCCGATGATCTTGGCGCCCGCCGCGACCGCACGCTCGATCTCTTCCTCGTCGTGGACCTCGACGAGCGGGGTGAGGCCGATGGACTCGGCCCGCTCGATGAGGGAGACGAGGGCCTCCTGCTCCAGGGCCGCGACGATCAGCAGCACGAGGTCGGCGCCGTAGGCGCGGGCCTCCCACAGCTGGTACGCCGTGACGATGAAGTCCTTGCGCAGGATCGGGATGTCCACGCGGGCGCGGACGGCCTCCAGGTCGGCCAGCGAGCCACCGAAACGACGCTGCTCGGTGAGGACGGAAATGACCGCCGCACCGCCCGCTTCGTAGTCGGCGGCGAGCCCGGCCGGATCGGCGATGGCGGCCAGCGCACCCTTGGAGGGGCTGGACCGCTTGACCTCGCAGATCACCTTGACGCTGTCGCCGCGCAGGGCAGCGACGCCGTCCTTGGCCTGGGGCGCCTTGGCGGCACGCTCCTTGAGCTCGTCGAGGCTGACGCGAGCCTGCCGTTCGGCAAGGTCTTCGCGGACCCCTTCGATGATCTCGTCGAGCACACTCACGCGAGCGGCCCCCTTCCGGGTCGATGACGGTCGGCCGCCTTGCAGACACGTACAACTGCAAGGTCAGCAGTTCAAATGGTATCCGCAGGACGCCTTGCCCTCCGCACGCGGTTGACGGCGTCCCAATAACTGGACATCCGGAATCTTTACTTCAGCTATACCTCAGGGCGCCAGGAAAGAGCCCATGGGCAGGTTCCGGACAACGGAGAACACCAGGGCCGCCGCGCCGAGCCCCCACCAGTACAACGGTCGTACGACGAGCCTCGGGCCCGGCACCCCCCGGTAGGCGCGAACCAGCCACAGGACCATGAAACCGGCGAAGAGGAAGTAGCCGGCGACCGCCAGTGCATTTGCCCCGATAGCTGTCACGAGATCGCCATGGGCGAACGCGTGCGCGCTGCGCAGCCCGCCGCAGCCGGGGCACAGGACCCCGGTCAGCCGGAACAGCGGGCAGACCGGGTAGTGGCCCGGCTCGTTCGGATCCACGGTCCCCACGTACGCGAGGGCCGCGGCGGCCGCACCCAGCGTGAGCGCCGGACGCGCCAGCCGGCCGGCCCGGGACACGGGTGCGGGAGGCGGCGCGAGGTCGGTCGTTCCAGAGGAGGCGTCCACCCGCTGATTCTCTCCGCTCATGACAAAAGGCGCAGCCCGACAGGGCCGCGCCTTTCGAAAACCCGCGTAACCACTGCCGCCCGGTCAGACCTTGGCGGCGACCCGGTTCGCGGCGATGACCTCGGAGAGGTCCTGGTGCGCGGACTTCGGCGCACCCATGCCGGCAGCCTTCATCGCCATGCCCACGACACCGCCGAGGACGACGACGACGAGACCCGCGTAGAAGCCCAGCGGGTTCGCCAGCACCATGAAGGCGCCGGAGATGCAGAAACCGATGACCGCGATGATGACACCGGTCCAGGCGGCCGGGGTGTGTCCGTGGCTAGTGCCCGCCATGAGTTGCTCCTCGTACTCGGGTGTGCTCTGTCGCACGCCGCACGTGCTGTGTCGAACGGTGCTGTGAACGCTCGATGGTCATTGTCCCGTACCAGGCGGCGACCTCGTTCACGGGGTCGGCTCCGGGTTCAGGGGGTCGTATCCGGGGGTCCGGACGGCCGGATCAGGGGTTCAGCGGGCCGGGTCCGGGCCGGTGGGGTCCTCGCCCCGGTCCAGAGCCTTCCACAGGTCCTCCGGCCGGTCCGGGTCCACCACGGCCGCCTTGCGGGGCCGCGGGCTGCCGTCGCGCTCGTAGCGGCCGCCCATCGCGGGCCAGGCGCTCCCGAAGCGCAGCGCGAGCAGTCCGGCCAGCAGGATCAGGGCCCCGCCGACGGCCGTCACGTAGGGCCACGCCGTATGGGTCAGGCCCGCCACGTGGGCCGCGGTGTCGGCCGTCGTACGGGCCGCCTCCGCGTCCAGGGCGCGTCGGCCGTCCGCGTTGGCCAGGGCGGCCGCCCCCGCGCCCAGGCCGCTCAGTGCGAGCAGCGCCGAGACCAGCAGCCGGCTCCTGCCGCGTACGGCGAAGACGGCGACCAGGGCGGCGAGCCCCACGATGGCCAGGGCGGCGGGCAGGCCGGTGACGGCCCGCCCGTCGGCGGTCACCGGCAGCGAGCCGCCGCCGATGGCGGCGACGCCGCGGGCCCAGACACGGCCGGAGGCGAGCAGGACAACGGTGGCGCCGAGCGCGCCGAGCAGCAGGGCGGCGGCCACGCTGCGGCGGCCGCCGCGGCCCGAGGGGGCCTCGGGCTCGGCGGCGGCATCGGCGGGTTCGGTTCGGGGCGGGGGTACGGCACTCACGTACCCCACTATCCCCTACTGGCTCAGGCGCCGTGGAGGCGGTTCGCCGCTGCCACCGCGCGGAGCACCGCGGCGGCCTTGTTGCGGCACTCGGCGTCCTCCAGCTCCGGCACCGAGTCGGCGACGACCCCGGCGCCGGCCTGCACGTACGCCTTCCCGTCGCGCAGCAGCGCGGTGCGGATGGCGATGGCGGTGTCGGAGTCCCCGGCGAAGTCGAGGTAGCCGACGCAGCCGCCGTAGAGCCCGCGGCGGGTGGGCTCCAGCTCCTCGATGATCTGCATGGCGCGCGGCTTGGGCGCGCCGGACAGGGTGCCGGCCGGGAAGCAGGCGGTGAGCACGTCGAAGGCGGTCCGGCCCTCGGCGACGCGCCCGGTGACGGTGGACACGATGTGCATGACGTGCGAGTACCGCTCGATGCTCATGAAGTCGACGACCTCCACCGATCCCGGCTCGCAGACCCGGCCGAGGTCGTTGCGGCCGAGGTCGACGAGCATGAGGTGCTCGGCGCGCTCCTTGGGGTCGGCCAGCAGCTCGTCGGCGAGCTCGTTGTCCTGCTGCGGGGTGGCGCCCCGGTGCCGGGTGCCGGCGATGGGGTGGACCATGGCCCGCCCGTCCTCGACCTTGACCAGCGCCTCGGGGCTGGAGCCGACGACGTCGAAGCCGTTCTCGAAGCGGAAGAGGTACATGTACGGGGAGGGGTTGGTGGCCCGCAGCACCCGGTAGACGTCGAGCGCGGAGGCGCTGCACGGGGTCTCGAACCGCTGCGAGGGCACCACCTGGAAGGCCTCGCCGGCCCGGATCCGCTCCTTCACGTCCTCCACGGCGGCCTGGTACTTGTCGCCGCCCCACAAGGCCGAGTACTCCGGCAGCTCGGAGGCGGGCAGCGGCATCGGCGCGTACGGGGCGGGCCGCGCGAGGTCGGCCTCCATCGCGTCGAGGCGGGCCACGGCGTCCGCGTACGCCTCGTCGACGCCCGCGGCGAGGTCGTTGTGGTTGATGGCGTTGGCGATGAGCTGGACGGTGCCGTCCCAGTGGTCCAGGACCGCCAGGTCGGAGGTGAGCAGCATCGTCAGCTCGGGCAGCTGCAGATCGTCCTCGGTGTGCTCGCCGATGCGCTCCAGGCGGCGCACGATGTCGTAGCCGAGGTAGCCGACCATGCCGCCGGTGAAGGGCGGCATCCCGGAGGCGAGGTCCCGGGGGGTGTGCAGGGCCTCGACGGTCTGCCGCAGGGCCTCCAGGGGGTCGCCCGAGGTCGGGACGCCGACGGGCGGGGTGCCGATCCAGTGGGCCTCGCCGTCGCGGACCGTGAGGGTGGAGGCGCTGCGGACGCCGACGAAGGAGTAGCGCGACCAGGAGCGGCCGTTCTCGGCGGACTCCAGGAGGAACGTCCCGGGGCGTTCGGCGGCCAGCTTGCGGTAGAGCCCGACGGGCGTGTCACCGTCCGCCAGCAGCTTGCGGCTGACGGGGATGACGCGGCGGTCGGCCGCGAGCTTGCGGAACGTCTCAAGATCCATGGCGTGGGACCTTACTTGTGATCGGCTTCGGCTATTCGGCTTCGGCAGTGGGGCCGGCGGGGCCGGCCAGGGGCAGGACGTCGGCATCGAAACACGTACGGGCACCGGTGTGGCAGGCCGCCCCGACCTGGTCCACCTGGACGAGCACGGTGTCGGCGTCGCAGTCGAGCGCGACGGACTTCACGTGCTGGAAGTGGCCGGACGTGTCCCCCTTCACCCAGTACTCCTGACGGCTGCGCGACCAGTACGTGCAACGGCCGGTGGTCAGGGTGCGGTGCAGGGCCTCGTCGTCCATCCAGCCGAGCATGAGCACCTCACCGGTGTCGTACTGCTGGGCGATGGCCGGGACCAGACCGTCCGCGGAGCGCTTGAGGCGGGCGGCGATGGCGGGATCGAGGGAGGACGTACTCATGGGAGCCATTGTGCCGGGCCGAGGCGACGATCAAGGATCCCTGTCCGCCTGATGGGCAGGCACGGGGCGGGTTCCAGCCGTAGGCTGGCCGACATGTCTACCCATGCGAAGCGTGAACGACTGCTGCTGGCCGACCTGTTGGAGTCGGCGGGTCCGGAGGCGCCGACGCTGTGCGAAGGCTGGCGGACGCGCGAGCTCGCCGCGCACGTGGTGGTCCGGGAGCGTCGCCCGGACGCGGCGGGCGGCCTGCTCCTGAACGTCCTGAAGGCCCGCCTCGACAGGGCGATGGAGGAGTACGGGGCCAAGCCGTACGAGGAACTCGTCCAGCTGATCCGGACAGGCCCGCCGAAGTTCTCCCCCTACTCCCTGAAGCAGATCGACGAGCTGGCGAACGCGGTGGAGTTCTACGTCCACTCCGAGGACGTCCGGCGCGCCCAGCCGGACTGGTCCCCGCGCCCCCTGGACCCGGTCTTCTCCGACTCCCTCTGGTCCCGCCTGGAAAAGCTGGCCCGCCTGACGGGCCGCCGCTCCCCGGTGGGCCTGGTGCTGCGCCGCCCGAACGGCCAGACGGCGGTGGCGCACAAGGGTGCGCCGGTGGTGACGGTGACCGGCGAGCCGGGAGAGCTGACCCTGTTCTGCTTCGGCCGCCAGTCCGCTGCCGCGGTGGAACTGGACGGCCCGAAGGAAGCCGTCGCGAAGCTCACGGTGGCCCAGCTGGGCATGTAAAGCCCTTCGGCCGCCCCCATCACACCGCTGCACGGCCTGCGCCGGACTCCGCCCGTCGGCCGGATCGGCCCTGCGGGGCGGAGTCCCCTACCCACCCTTCCACCGTTCCCCGGGCGCCGCCCGGACCCCGGTCCTCAAACGCCGGACGGGCTGAAAGACCCTGGGGCTCCGCCCCAGACCCCGCTCCTCAAACGCCGGAGGGGCTGGATAC
>NZ_JBHXKA010000198.1:0-10655 GCF_042722885.1 Streptomyces sp. NPDC058401 | reverse complement strand
GTCGACGACCCCGGAGCGCACCGCCGTTCGCGGTTCCCGGATCAGCCGCCCGGGACGGTGTCCACGAAGGCCGTGCCCGCGGTGCGGTAGCCGCCGACCTTGGCGGCCACCTGGGCCGGGGTGAGGACCTGGTCCTTGACGTGCAGGACGTAGTCCACCTTCTGGTCGTAGGCGCGCGGGGTCGAGCCCGGCTGCCCGTTGAGGTCGATCAGCCACTGGTTGAAGTTGATGGACATGCCCCGCTCGGGCAGGTACTTGGCCTCGTGCGTGCCGAAGACCTGGCCGTCGATGTAGTACGTGATCGTGGAGTTGTCGATGGTCAGCACCAGGTCGTGCCAGCCCGCGTAACTCTGCCGCGACTCGGTGTGCTGGTTGACGGCCACCCACGGGTCGGCCTGGTACGTCTCCCAGGACGTGGTGTAGAGGATGTTCGAGGGCTCGCCCCAGCCGCCGTTGGGGAGGTACTCGAAGTCGTACTCCGAGTAGTCGTCGGCCAGCGGGGCCTTGAGGTCGTTGATGGGGAAGAAGGTCTGTACGAGGTGGTCCCCGTCCGGTCCGTACTTCGGGGCGTCGGAGAACTTCACCCGCGCCGCGTACGTGCCGTTCTTGAACTTCATGGTCTTGGTGAGGATCTCGGTGTGCTTGGTGCTCTCGCCGGTGCCGGCCGTCGAGGTCTCCAGGTTCATGATGGTGTTGCCGCCCTCGGCCGCGAAGGTGACGTTCTCCGGTGCCCAGGTGGCGCCCGGGACCCCGGGACCGCCCGCGTTGGAGCGCACGCTCCAGCCGTGGGCCCCTATCGCCGGGTCGGAGGAGGAGGTGTAGGTGAAATCGTCGAAGAGGGTGGCTCCGGACGGTCCCGGGTCGGTCGGGGTGGGCGTGGGAGTGGGCGTCGGGTCGGTCGGGTTCGGCGTGGGGGTGGGGTCCGGGACGTTGCCCCCGGGCGCGGTGCCCCAGACGGTGCCGGTGCCCAGCTTGGCGGTCACCTTGTCCCAGTCGGCGTACGCCGTGCGGGACCCGTCGAAGGAGTAGTCGTCGGACTGGCGCAGCGTCTGCCAGTCGGCGCGGTAGAAGCGCAGCTGCATGTCGCCGGTGTCGGCTCCCGGGGCGAGGCTGCCGGCGCCGCCGGTGAAGGTGATCTCCAGGTAGCGGTCGGCGGTGGCCGTCGGGGTGGCCAGGGTGCCGAAGGTGCCGGTGATGTTGGCGCAGCCCTTGACCGCCCAGGAACAGGCGTACCGGTACTGGGTGCTGGGGCTGTCCGCCTTGAAGTAGTAGCGGAAGGAGACCTGGCTCAGGGCGACGCTGCCGGAGCCGTTGTTGACCACCTTGAACCAGGGCTCCGCCTGGTCGGCGGTGGCCCCGGTCGCGCTGGTGCGGTACTGGACCTTGACGGAGTCGGCCGCGGCGCTGGCGGGCAGGGCCGTCAGGGCCGCCGAGCCGAGACCGGTGGTCAGGGCGATGGCCAGGGCCATGGCCGTACGGCGCTTGCGGAGGGGGGTGCGGCCCGAAGCGTGGCCCGGGGCGTGGCTCGGGGCGGCGGTCGGTTCGTGGCTCGGGGTGTTCATACGGCGTTCCTCTCGGGGTGGGGGGAGGGAAGGGGTCGGCCGCGCACGCCGAGGGCGGCGAGCCGGGTCTGGTGGTGGCCTTGGCGGCGCAGGAAGTCCGGCCAGTCGCGGTGCGCCGACCAGGCGGTGTCGGCCAGCGCGCACAGCCGCGGGAAGGCCAGGTATTCGAGCTCGGCCGGGGTGCGCGCGTACTCGGTCCACAGCTGCGCCTGGGTGCCGAGGACGCGGCGCGCCGCCTCGGGCTCCCAGTGCGCGGGGGCGGGCTCGTTGTCGTAGACGCCGCGCAGGTCGAGCACGCCGCCGTCCTGGCCGCGCGGTTCGCCGGGGTCGGCGGACTGCGGGTAGTCGAGGTAGGTGGAGCGGTACGGGGTCATGATCACGTCGTGGCCGCGCAGGGCGGCGGCCCGTCCGTGGTCCGCGTCGAGCCAGGCCAGGGCCGTGAAGGGGGCGGGCAGTTCGGTGCCGGTCCCGGTCCAGCCGAGCGGGCGGCGGCCGAGCCCGGCCAGGTGCTTCGCGACCTCGCCGAGGAACCAGCCGTGGAGGGCGCCCGGGCCGGCCAGTCCCTCGGCGGCGATCCGGGCGCGGGCGGCCGGGGAGACTTCCCATTCCGCGCGGGGGCATTCGTCGCCGCCGAGGTGCACGTAGGGCCCGGGGAACACGTCCGCGACCTCGTCCAGCACGCCCCGGCAGAAGTCGAGGACGGCGTCGTGGACCCCGAAGACGTTCTCGCAGACGCCCCATCGGGTCCACGTGTCCAGCCGGACGCCGGGCCGGTTGCCGAGTTCGGGGTAGGCGGCGAGGGCGGCCCGGGCGTGGCCGGGCATCTCGATCTCGGGCACGACGCTGACCCCCCGCCGGGCCGCGTAGGCGACGAGACCGGCGAGCTCGGCGCGGGTGTAGGAGCCCTCGTGCGGGATCCCGTCGCCCGCGGTCTCGGCCCGGCGCCCGCCGACCTCGGTGAGCCGGGGGTAGGCCGCGACCGGCATCCGCCAGCCCTGGTCGTCGGTGAGGTGCAGGTGCAGGACGTTGAGCTTGTGCAGGGCGAGCAGGTCCACGAAGCGGCGTACGTAGGCCACGGGCTGGAAGTGCCGGGCCACGTCCAGCAGGGCTCCGCGCCAGGCGAACCGCGGCCGGTCGGTGATCCGTACGCAGGGCAGCGACCAGCCGCCGGAGGCGGGCCTACGGGGCTGCGCGCCCCCGGCGGCCAGCGCCTCGGGGGGCAGCAGCTGGCGCAGGGTCTGCACCCCGTGGAGCAGCCCCTCGGGGCGGGCGGCGCGCAGCAGGACGGAGTCGGGGCGGACGGTGAGGGCGTATCCCTCGGCGCCGAGCGGCTCCTCCCCGGGACCCGTGGGGGCCGTGTCCCCGGGGGTCAGGAGGAAGGTGATCCGCCCGTCGGGGTCCGGGGCCAGCGGCAACCCGGTGGCGGGGGTGAGCAGTTCGCGCAGCAGTCCGGCCGCCGCCTCGGCGCCGGGGCCGGCCCGCAGTCCGGTGCGGTGGTCCAGGGTGAAGCGGCCCGGCAGGGCGGTGACCGAGTCGGGGCGCGGGACGAGCGCGAGACCGGGGGCGAGGTCGGGCGTGGTTTCGGACGCGATGTCGGGCGCAGGGTCGGGATGGAGTGAAGCGGCGGCGGCGGTCACGTTCTCGGGGATTCCTCACCTGGCTGTTCCGTCAACTCGTCCACCAACTCATCCAGCGAGGAGTGGAGTTGACCAACTGACCAATTGGTTAGCTGAGTGGCTAGAAGGTGACACGGCCTGAAGGCGCCGTCAACCCCGCACGGGCCGAGAAATTTCGACGGACTCCTCGCCCTCCCCCTTCCCCGAGTGGTTAGATGCACATGACCAGTTGGACAGGTGAGCAGAGAGAAATGGGGGCGGGCCATGACGAAGGACGCAACCGACTCGTCAGGATCCGTACTCAAGCGGGAACGGGTCCGCGAGCACCTGCTGGGGCTGATCGACATCCGGCGGCCCGGCGACGCGATCCCCTCCGAACGCACCCTGTGCGCCACCCTGGAGGTCTCCCGTCCCACCCTGCGCGCGGCGGTGGACGAGCTCGTGGCCACCGGTCTGCTCGTGCGCGAGCACGGGCGCGGGATGTTCGTCGCGCCCGCCAAGATCACCCAGGAACTGGCCGCCGACGAGGCGGCCTTCGCCATGCGGCAGGCGGCCGGCCACTGGTCCAGCCGGATCCTGGAGCACTCCACCGTGCAGGCGGGCGCCCGGATCGGCCGCCGCCTGCGCATCTCCCCCGGCGCGAGCCTGCTCTACATCGCCCGGCTGCGGCTGGTGGACGGCGCCCCCATGGCCATCGAGCACCTGCACATCCCGGCCGATCTGGTGCCGGCCCTGACCCCGGCGGAGCTGGAGGCCGGGGACCTCTACGAGCATCTGCGCGACCACCACGGCGTGTACGTGCACGAGGCGCAGCAGTCCATCGAGCCGACCGTGGTGAACGAGGGGGAGGCGGGCCTGCTGGACGTCCCGCTGCTCTCCCCCGCCCTGCTCATCGAGCGGCTCACCACCGACTCGACCGGCCGGCCCGTGGAGTACGTGCACTCCGTGTACCGCGGCGACCGCTACCGGATCGTCTCCCGCCTGGCCCTCGGGGTGTCCCCGGGGGCGGCCCGGCCGGGAGGCCACCACCCGGGGATCCCGCCGGGCGACCTCGGCCGCCGGGCGGTCATCACCTCCACCACCACCGGGGACGTCCACACGAACACGTGACGGTCCGGCGTACGCCGTGCGTCGGATCACGCCGTGGGTCATGTCCCGCCGTGCGTTATGTCACGCCGTACGCCGGATCACGCCGTACGTCAGATGCGGACGAAGACCGCCTTGAGCTCGTGGGCCCGGTCCATCGTGACGTTGACCTGGTTCGCGGTGATCGCATAGCGCTGTCCGTCCAGCTCCCACGCGGAAATCCGGTACCCGCGCGGCGGGGTGCCGGTCACCTTGATCGAGGTCCCCGGCCGGTACGGGCCCCAGGTGTCGGGGCGCAGCCCCTCGCCCAGGGTCAGGGCGTGGCGCTCGCGCAGCTGCGCGGGAGCGCGGTAGCCGGCAATGAGCGGGGTGGTGATCCGGGCGACGGCAGCGTTGTTGTTGTAGGCGTCGCCGAGCGGCTGGCCGTCCCAGGTGTTCTCGGTGTTCGAGTACTGGTTGACGGCCGTGCAGGGCCCGCCGCAGGCCGAGGAGTAGGCCATCAGCGTGTGGTAGCGGCGGTCGGGCGTGACGTAGCCGGTGCTGTACGGGGTGGTGAGGTAGGGGCGGTAGTCGGCGCCGCGGGCCTGCTCGTCCAGGGTCGTGCGGTCGTGCCACAGCCCGAGGTTGTGGCCCACCTCGTGGCCGAAGTTGTACCAGAGCGCCACGGTGCGGTAGTCGACGACCGAGTAGGCCTGGTCGTCGGTCTTCTCGCTCGGCGGCTGCGGGAGGTTGCCCTGCCCGCTGCTCGTACCGTCCGGGACCTGGATCATCAGGGAGACCAGGTCGGCGCCGTACTGCTCGCGCAGCGCGGCGGCCGGGGCGCCCAGCCGGGGCTCCCTCGGGTTGGAGAGCAGGCCGTGGACGACCGGCGCAGTCTCCTGGTCGGCCGGGGCGTAGTAGTTCGCCTTGTAGGTGGCCACGATGTCCACGCTCGCCTTGATGTTGCTGTCGGCGAAGGCGTGGTTGATGCTCGTCTCGGCGAAGGCGATCCGCGCGAGCATCGCCTCCTCGCCCCCCATGCCCCACTCGGCGCGCGGGGTGTAGCCGACGACCATGTCGATGACGACGGGCTCCGCGGAGGCGGCGCGGGTCATCAGCTGCCGGCGCGCCTCCGCGATGACCGCGGGGTCGGGGTTCTCGTACTGCGGATCCGCGTCGTCCTGCCGGGGCTTGACGTGGAGGTCGGGGTCCTCCTCCGTGATCAGCAGCCGGCCCGGTTCGTTGCGGGGCTGCGCGATGCGGTAGGCCCGCGCGCCCAGGTCGAAGAGGGCGTCCACGCCGACGGTGTCCGGTGTGGCTCCGGGGTCGCAGACCCCGGTGGTCGACAGCACCACCCGGCGCTGCACCCCGGGCGCGACCGGGTGCCCGTCCACCTTGACGACCTCACCGCTCCATTTGACGGCGCCCCCGGCCGGGTCCCGCTCGACGCCGGACTCCACCACTTCGAGGGAGGTGTCGGAGAACGGCCTGAAGGTGTGCCGGCGGGGGGTACCGAAGGGCTGGTCAGCGCACAGCCAGCGGTAGTCGGCCAGGTCGAGGTCGACGGTGCGGCTGCGCAGGACGTGGCCGGGCTTCGGGGGCTCGGCCGCCGGGTGCGCGGGCGCGGCGGCCAGGGCGGTCGGCAGGCCGAGGGCGGTGGCGGACAGGGCGGCGAGCAGCCCGGTGGCCAGGCCGAGACGAGAGATGATCATGCGCGTACGAACGCACGTCCGCAGCGGCCGGTCCACGCCGACACCCGCTCCCGCCACCACGTCACCCGGCCACCCCGCCCGGGCTCACCCTGACGGTCCCGGTCGGGTGCGGCTGCGGTCCGACGCGGCCACATCCGGCCCCGCCCCGCCCAGCCCGGCCCCGGACCCTCCCGGCCCGGAAGAGACGGCCTACGTCACCCGGAAGCCGAGGGCGGCCGGGGAGCGGTCGAAGGTCAGCCGGTCCCAGGTGGGGAAGGCGAGATCGGTGACGGCGAGCAGCCGGCCGGAGGCGTCGTGCAGGGTGCGGCGTACGGTGAGACCGCCGGCCGCGGTCGCGGCCTGGGGCGAGTTGGTCCGGGTCATGGTGATGGTCTCGGCGACCCGGCCGGCCCGCGCGGCCCCCTCCAGCCAGTGGTGCAGGGGCCCCAGGTCCACGTCCCGGACGCCCGCCACCAGGCTGTCCCGGTACCGGGACAGTTCGGGGGTCCGCAGCACGGTGCGGGGACAGAGGTACGTCACCGCGTGCCGCCGGGTCTGGCCCGTCGGGCCGCTCTCGCGGTGGTGGTGGACCAGGGTCTGCTCCCCGCCGCGCATGCCGAGCTGCTCGGCGAGCGCCGGAGCCAGGGTGACGAGGGTGAGCCACGCCTGGGCGGAGTCCCCGGCATGCGTCGGTACGGCCACCGGCGCGGGGGCGGGGGCGGCCGGGGCCGCCGGTACGAAGGCGGGAGCCGCGGCCGGGGCGGAACCCGGGGCCGGGTGGGCGGCCGGGAAGGCCGCCGGGGCCGGATGGCCGGCCGGGAAGGCCGCCGGGGCCGGATGGCCGGCCGGGAAGGCCGCCGGGGCCGGATGGCCGGCCGGGAAGGCCGCCGGGGACCGCTGCGCCGGCACCGGGAACGCCGGGCGGGTGCCCCGCCGGCCGGTGACGACGAGGCCGTCCTCCCTGAGGTGCTGGAGGGCGGCCCGGATGGTCTGCCGGTTGACCTCGTAGCGGGCGGCGAGGCTGCGCTCGGAAGGGAGCCGGGCGCCGGGGGTGAGTGCGGTGAGGTTCAGCTCGCGCCGCAACGCTGCGGCGATCCGCTGGTACTTGGGCATGGCGGCCGGGCCGCCGCCCCGCGAAGGGGAGGGCATGGCTTCTCCTCTGACGGGAGGTCAAGGACTGCGCGGTCTGCTCGACCAACGTAGCATTGGTCTATACCTGTGAGTGAGGGGGGATCCGGTATCCGGACCCTGATTGGCCGGAACCGCACGCTCCCTCAGGGCCGCAGCGGATTGGGAAGCGGCAGGTAGCGGGAGTCCGCACCGTCCGCGCGGGTCCAGCGCAGCAGCAGGTTGGTCTTGGCCGGGAGGTCCGGGGCGGCCAGCAGCGCGGCGATCTCGGGGAGGTCGTGGGCGGCGCCGAAGCGCCGGAACTCCGCGCGGGCGGCGGGCCACAGCTCACCGGCCGCCTCCGGGTGGCTCTCCGCGAGCGCGCCCGCCACCTCGGTCAGGTGGTTGACCACCAGGCAGTAGACCAGGCGCTGCCAGGCGGCCTCCCGGTCCAGGTCCGGGAGGAGCTTGACGCCCTCCGCGTCCCGGAAGAGGGCCTGCGCGGGCATCCCCTGGGCGTCGACGGCCACCAGGGTGTTCTGCAGGTGCGCTTCCAGCACCACGCCGTGCCGGGCGAAGAGGTGCAGCACGGGCGGCACCACCTGGCGCAGGTACGCCCGCCACCACGCGGCCGGGTCGGCCGTCCCCGCCAGCGGGCTGTCCGGGTACCCCTCGGCGAGCGCCGCCGCCAGCAAGGGGGTCACACCGGGCTCGGCGTGCGCCGCCAGGCCGTCACGGACCAGTACGGCAAGCTCCTCGAAGGCGAAGGCGGCCGTCCGGTACCCCCGGTCGGGCAGCCAGGCCGCGACCGACCCGGACCGGCGCAGTTCCGCGAAGCCCGCTTCGACCGCCGCGTCCGTGCGGCGCAGTTTCAGCAGGTCGTGCCGCCACAGCCGGCGCACGTCGTTGGTGATCCGCACGTCGAGGCTGAACTTCACGAAGAGATCGCCGGCCGCGCCGCCACCGCTACCGCCACTACCGCCGCTACCGCCGGGAACGTACAGGGTGCGGATCGAGGCGGTCGGCCAGACCGGCACCCGGCCGGTTCCCAGCGACAGCAGCCTCCCGTCCGCGAGGGCCTCGCGGACGGCGGGCCGGCCCGCGACCAGGTCGAGCTGCCAGGGGTGGGCGGGCAGCAGCCGGTAGCCGGCCGGCGGGCGCGGGCCGCCCAGCGCCTCCGCGAGCGAGTCGACCGCGGCGGCCGCGGCCGGACCGCCCTCCTCCGCCACCTGGTCCTCGCGCACGCCCAGGAAGGCCAGCGGGAAACGGGCGTAGGCCTCGGGGGCGTACGGCAGCCAGCCGTTGGCCGGCCCGCCGCCCCGGGCCTTGGGGGCCGGATGGTGGGGGTGCCCCATGACCAGGGACTGTTCGGAGCGGACGTACGGGTCCGCCGGCAGCGGCGTGGCCGCGCGGGCGGCCAGCAGCGCGGCGATGGTCTCGCGGCTGTCGGCGATCTCGACCGGAAGCTCGTCGTTGGACACTCCGGTGTACTGGCGCAGTTCGTCGGAGACCAGTTTGACCAGCTCGGTGTGGGACAGCGGATGCCAGCCGCCCCCGGTCCTCAACTCGGCCCGCCCGGGCCTGCGCCCGGCCCGCACCCGCACCAGCCGCCGGCTGCCGAGCAGCCGGTACGCGCACCAGCCGCCCTCCGCGGAACCGGCGGCCCCTTCTGCCCCCTCCACCCCCTCTGCCCCGGCGAGCGGGACCGGTTCGGCGGCCTCCCGCAGGAGGCAGTTCAGGAGGGGGGCGGCCGCACAGGCGTCGGCAGCGGCATTGTCGGTGGCGTTGAGGTCCACGGATTCCATTCGGTCCAGCCGGAGCGCCGGAGGTGCGCGGGCGTACCACCGGCCGTGATCTTCAGTATCCGCGATGATGAAGTGATCATCACGTCATCCGAGAGGACCGGGGCCCTGTATCCCAGCATGCACCTCCCCGCCACCGCGGCCGAAGAGGCCGTAGCCGCCGAACTCGCCGGGCTGTCCGAAACCGCACCCACCGGAGCTCCCGCACCCACCGGAGCCACCGGAGCCACGAGACCGGCCGGACCCGCGGGGCCCGCCGCCGCGCACCGCGGCAGCCTCGGATCCGCGTACGCCGCCGCGCTGCCCGGCGCGCGCGCCGCCGTGCTCACCCGGCTGTGGCGGGCCTTCGCCTTCGAGCCGCTGCCGTGGATCACCCGGCGGGAGCGGGGTTCCGGCGTGCTCGCGCTCCGGCTCGCCTCGGGCTCCCGGCTGGAAGGCCCCCTCCCCGACCCGTACGCGACGACCTTCACCGCGACCCTGGCGAGCGCGCCCCCCGTGACCGAGCTGCTGCTCGACGGCCGCGCCTACCGGCGGGCCTCCCTGCTGGTGGCGGCGCTCGGGCTGCCGTACGGGGAGGAGTTCGCCGCCGAGCTCGACGAGAGCACGGCCTCCCTCGGCCTGTCCCGCGCCGGCCAGCCGGCCGGCCCCGGAACCGGCGGCACGGAGAGGCTCGCCGCCTGGGAGTGGGAGCAGCGGGTCGTGGACGGCCATCCGTACCACCCCAACTGCCGCTCCCGCCCCGGTTTCACGGTGGCCGAGCAGCTCGCGTACGCACCCGAGCACCGGCCCGTCGTCACCCTCGGGCTGGCCGTCGTACGGGCCGGGGAGTGCCGGGTGACCGGGGAATGGCCCGACCGGTGGCGGGAGGCCGGGCGGATCCTCGTACCCGTCCATCCCTGGCAGGCCGAGCACGTGGTGAAACAGGGAGGGCCGCAGTGGGCCGGAACGGAGCCCGAGCTGCGGCCCGGGGCCGCCGCGCATCCGCTGATGGCCCTGCGGACCCTGTCCCCCGCCGACGGCGGGCCGCACGTCAAGACCGCCCTCAGCACCCGCCTCACCTCCTCCGTGCGGGACATCTCCGTCTACTCCGTCGAGACGGCCGCCGCGGTCTCCGCCTTCGCCCAGAGCCTGTCCGAGCGGCTCGACGGCCGCCTGCACATCACCCGCACCCTGGGCGCCGTCACCGCCGGCACCCCGGACCTGGCCGCCGTGCTCCGCGAACCGCCCGAGGCGTACGCGGACCGGGGCGCGGGCGAGCGCGTCCTGCCGGTGGCCGCCCTGGCGCTGACCCCGTACGTGCGCTCCGACGCCTGGCGGGCGGGTTTCGCCCGCCTCGCCCTGTCGGTGTGCCTGCGCGTGCTGGATCTCGGAGTGGCCCTGGAGGCCCACGGCCAGAACCTCCTGGTCGTCCTGTCCGCCGACGGCACCCCGCTGCGGCTCGTGTACCGCGACCTCGCCGACATCCGGATCAGCCCGGCCCGCCTGGCCCGGCACGGCCTGGCGGCGCCGCCGCTGTCGGGGCGGCTGATCACCGACGACGTGACCCTGCTGCGCCGCAAGCTCTTCGGCTCCCTGGTGGCGGGGGCGCTCGGCTCCACGGCCGGCTCGGCCGCGGCGCTCGCGGCGGACCTCGCGGCGGCCGGACCGGACCTGCCCGCCACCGCGGACACCCGGGCGCTGCTGACGCAGCCGCTGCCGACCAAGGCGCTGACGCTGATGCGGCTGAGCCCGGGGGTTCCGGGCGACCAGTGGGCCGAGCTGGACAATCCACTGACCGGGCACTAGACCGTCTCTTCCGGATCCTGCCGGGCC
>NZ_JBHXKA010000197.1:0-10713 GCF_042722885.1 Streptomyces sp. NPDC058401 | reverse complement strand
CGGGGGCCGTGAGACGGGTACGCGGGTTCAAAACCAAAACCCCGGGGGGCGGGCCCCTTGGGGGCCCCCGCCCCGCGGGCGTGCACCGGGCGCGGTCAGCTCGCGGCGCCCGCATCCGCCTCCGTGGCCACCGACTTCGCCCACCGGTAGTCCGCCTTGCCGCTCGGGGAGCGCTGGATGGCGGGGGAGATGACGAGCTGGCGCGGGATCTTGTACCCCGCCAGCTTCGTGCGGCAATGGGCCTGTATCTCGTCCAGCGTCGGGTCGGCGGCGCCCTCCCGGATCTGGACCACCGCCGCCACGTGGCTGCCCCACTTCGGGTCCGCGACCCCGGCGACCAGGGCGTCGTAGACGTCCGGGTGGGACTTCAGGGCCTGCTCGACCTCCTCCGGGTACACCTTCTCGCCGCCCGTGTTGATGCACTGCGAGCCGCGGCCCAGGACCGTGACGATGCCCTGCTCGTCCACGGTCGCCATGTCACCGAGCAGCACCCACCGCTCGGATCCCTTCTGGAAGAAGGTTTCGGCGGTCTTGACGGGGTCGTTGTAGTAGCCCAGCGGGACGTACCCGCGCTGCGCGAGCCGTCCCGGTTCGCCGACCGGCACCGGCTCGTGGGTCACCGGGTCGACCACCTGCGTGCGCTCGTTGACCTCCAGCCGGAAGCCCTTCTCCGGGCTGGAGTCGTTCGTCGCGCGGCCGTTCGAGCCGGACTCGGACGAGCCGAAGTTGTTCAGGAGCATCACGTTCGGCACGAGCGCCTGGAACTCGGCGCGCACCGTCTCCGACATGATCGCGCCGGAGGAGGAGACGCTGAACAGGGAGGACAGGTCGGTGCCCTTCAGGGGCCCGTTGAGGGCGTCGATGAGCGGCCGCAGCATCGCGTCGCCCACCAGCGAGACGCTGGAGACCTTCTCCTTCTCGATCGTGCGCAGCACCTCCTCGGGCGCGTACTTGCGGTGGATGACCACCCGCTGCCCGTAGTTGAAGGCGATGAAGGACGTCAGCGTGGACGTGCCGTGCATCAGCGGCGGCGCCGGGAAGAAGGTCAGTCCGGCGCCCTTCGACGCGACCCGCTCGGCCAGTTCCTCGGGCCGCTTCACCGGTTCGCCGGTCGGTTCGCCGCCGAAGAGGCCGGCGAAGAAGAGGTCCTCGGCGCGCCACATGACGCCCTTGGGCATGCCGGTCGTACCGCCCGTGTAGATGATGAACAGGTCGTCGGGGGAGCGCGGCGGGAATCCCCGGCCGGGCGAGCCGGCCGCCTCCGCGTCGGCGTACGCGACCGGCGCGATCGAGGGCTCCGGGGCGCCCTCGGGGGTCGGCCCGACACGGATCAGGTGACGGAGCTTCGTCGTCTGCGGGAGGGCCGCAGCGACCCGCTCGGTGAACTCGCCCTCGAAGACGAGCGCCGCGAGGTCGGCGTCGTTGTAGAGGTAGACCAGCTCCTCCTCCACGTACCGGTAGTTGACGTTCACCGGTACCAGGCGGGCCTTCAGGCAGGCGAGGACGGTCTGGAGGTACTCGATGCCGTTGTAGAGGTGCAGGCCCAGGTGCTCACCGGCCTTCAGGCCGCTGTCCAGCAGATGGTGCGCGATGCGGTTCGCCGCCGCGTCCAGCTCCGCGTACGTGAGGCGGCGCTCGGCGCCGGTCCCGGGGTGGTCCACGTACACGAGGGCCTCGCGGTCCGGGACCACGTCCACGACCGACTCGAACAGGTCGGCAATGTTGTACTCCACCGGTCCTCCTGACCCAGAAAATCCCATGGCTGGTCTGCTCGGCGGTCATTAGAGCGTCGCCAACCCCAACAAGGAAGGGGACCGTCCAAGAAATCTGACTGGGTGTCAGAAAACTATTGAACTGCACCCGCCCCTACTGCAACCTGTTCTAGGTCTTGAGACGGGAGGACGGCAATGGGTGGGACAGAACACCTGACCGTGGAACGCCACGGAGCCACGCTGGTGCTCACCATGAACAGGCCCGAGGCGAAGAACGCGCTCTCGCTGCCGCTGCTGGTGGGGCTGTACGACGGCTGGCTGGAAGCCGACGCGGACGACACGATCCGCTCGGTGGTGCTGACGGGGGCCGGCGGGGACTTCTGCGCCGGCATGGACCTGAAGGCGCTGGCCGGGAAGGGCATGGCGGGCGACCAGTACCGGGACCGGCTCAAGGCCGACCCCGATCTGCACTGGAAGGCGATGCTGCGCCACCACCGGCCGCGCAAACCCGTCATCGCGGCGGTCGAGGGCTACTGCGTGGCCGGCGGAACGGAGATCCTCCAGGGGACCGACATCCGGGTCGCGGGAGAAGGCGCCACCTTCGGGCTGTTCGAGGTCAAGCGGGGACTCTTCCCGATCGGCGGCTCGACGGTGCGGCTGCCGCGGCAGATCCCGCGGACGCACGCGCTGGAAATGCTGCTGACCGGGCGGCCGTACGCGGCCGAGGAGGCGGCGCGGATCGGGCTCGTCGGGCGGGTGGTCCCGGACGGGACGGCGCTGGACGCTGCGCTGGAGATCGCGGAGCGGATCAACGCGTGTGGGCCGCTGGCGGTGGAGGCGGTGAAGGCCTCCGTCTACGAGACGGCCGAGATGACGGAGTCGGAGGGGCTGGCCTCCGAACTCCTCCGCGGATGGCCGATCTTCGACACGGCCGATGCGAAGGAGGGGGCGCGGGCCTTCGCGGAGAAGCGGCCCGCGGTGTATCGGCGGGAGTAGCCGTCTGGGCTGCGCCCGGCTGTTCCGGTGCCGGTGCCCGTGCCGGTGCCGGTGCCTGTGCTCCGGTGCTCCGGTGGTGCCGGGCCGGGGTTCGGGTGCGGCGCCGTTGCCGGGGGCCAGCCCCCGGACCCCTGCTCCTCAAACGCCGGAGGGGCTGGATTTCGGGGCTCCGCCCCGGACCCCGCTCCTCAAACGCCGGAGGGGCTGGATGTTCGCCCCGCGGGACCGGATTCGTCCGGCGTTGGTGCCAACCGTTCTTGGAACCCCACACATCGGAGACCCATCCATGACAGCCGCGTCGCCACCCGAGATCCTCCGCGCACCCCTTGTCGTCGAGTTCCCCTTCACCCGCTCCCTCGGACCCGTGCAGAGCGCCTTTCTCACCGGGCTGCGCGAAGGGGTCGTCCTCGGGGTCACGACCGCCGACGGCAAGGTGATGGTGCCGCCCGTCGAGTACGACCCCGTCACCGCCGAGGAGATCCGCGACCTGGTCGAGGTGGGCACCAGCGGGACCGTCACCACCTGGGCCTGGAACGGTTCGCCGCGCCCCAACCAGCCCCTCGACACGCCCTTCGCCTGGGTGCTCGTCCGCCTCGACGGCGCCGACACCGGCCTCCTGCACGCCCTCGACGTCCCCGGACCCGAGGCCGTCGCCACCGGCATGCGGGTCCGCGTGCGGTGGGCCGGGGAGCGGACCGGGGCCATCACCGACATCGCCTGCTTCGAGCCCGTGGAGGGCGGCGAACCCGCCGCGCACGCGGCCCCGCACAGCGGGGAGTTCGCCGACGCCGTCACCGGGATCGTCGCCGAGGCCCGACTGGACTACTCGTACAGTCCCGGCCGCGCGCAGACCGCGTACATCGCCGGGCTCTCCGAGCAGAAGACCATCGGCGAGCGCTGCCCCTCCTGCCACAAGGTGTACGTGCCCCCGCGCGGCGCCTGCCCCACCTGCGGGGTGGCGACGACCGACCGGGTCGAGGTCGGGCCGGCCGGCACCGTCACCACCTACTGCATCGTCAACATCAAGGCCAAGAACCTCGACATCGAAGTGCCGTACGTCTACGCCCACATCGCCCTCGACGGCGCCGGCCTCGCCCTCCACGGCCGGATCGGCGGGATCCCGTACGACCAGGTGCGGATGGGGTTGAGGGTCGAACCTGTCTGGACCGAAGGCGGCCGTTACCCCGACCACTACCGCCCCACCGGAGAGCCGGACGCGGACTACGACGTGTACAAGGAGCTCATCTGATGGCCCGATACGCCCGCGAGGTCGCGGTGGTCGCGTTCGCGCAGAGCGACCACCTGCGCCGCACAGACGAGCTCAGCGAAGTCGAGATGGTCATGCCGGTCCTGCACAAGGTGCTGGCCGCCACCGGACTGAAGGCGGGCGAGATCGGCTTCACCTGCTCCGGGTCCAGCGACTACCTCGCCGGCCGGGCCTTCTCCTTCACCATGACCCTCGACGGGGTCGGCGCCTGGCCGCCCATCTCCGAATCGCACGTGGAGATGGACGGCGCCTGGGCCCTGTACGAGGCCTGGGTCAAGATCCAGACCGGCGAGGCCGACACCGCGCTCGTCTACTCGTACGGGAAGTCCTCGCCCGGGTCCGTGCGCGACGTACTGACCCGCCAGCTCGACCCCTACTACGTGGCTCCGCTCTGGCCCGACTCGGTGGCCCTGGCCGCGCTCCAGGCCCAGGCGCTCATCGACGCGGGGGAGACCGACGAAGCCGGGCTCGCCGCGATCGGCGCCCGCAGCCGGGCCTCCGCGGGCGCCAACCCGCACGCCCAGCTCAGCGGAGCCGTTGCGCAGGGCGAGTACCAGGTCGCCCCGCTGCGCACCGGCGACTGCCCGCCCATCGGCGACGGTGCGGCCGCCGTCATCCTGGCCGCCGGGGACGTGGCGCGCCGGCTCTGCGAGCGGCCCGCCTGGATCACCGGCATCGACCACCGCATCGAGGCCCACAGCCTCGGGCTGCGCGACCTCACCGACTCCCCGTCGACACGGATCGCCGCCGAGCACGCGGGCGTGTTCGAGGCCCCGGTGGACACCGCGGAACTGCACGCGCCGTTCTCCTCCCAGGAGGTCGTGCTGCGCAAGGCCCTCGGGCTCGACGGCGCCGTGAACGTCAACCCCTCCGGCGGAGCACTCGCCGCCAACCCGATGATGGCCGCCGGCCTGATCCGGATCGGCGAGGCGGCCGCCCGCATCCACCGCGGCGAGTCCGACCGGGCCGTCGCGCACGCCACCTCCGGCCCCTGCCTCCAGCAGAACCTGGTCGCCGTCCTGGAAGGGGACCGAGCATGAGCACCACGGGCAAGGAGCCGGTGGCCGTCGTCGGCATCGGCCAGACCAAGCACGTGGCCGCCCGCCACGACGTCTCCATCGCGGGACTGGTGCGCGAGGCGGCGGCCCGCGCGCTCGCGGACGCCGAACTCACCTGGGCGGACATCGACGCGGTCGTCATCGGCAAGGCCCCCGACTTCTTCGAGGGCGTGATGATGCCGGAGCTGTACCTCGCGGACGCCCTCGGCGCCGTCGGCAAGCCCATGCTCCGCGTGCACACGGCCGGTTCGGTGGGCGGCTCCACCGCGCTGGTCGCCTCCAACCTGGTCGCCGCCCGGGTCCACCGCACGGTGCTGACCCTCGCCTTCGAGAAGCAGTCCGAGTCCAACGCCATGTGGGGGCTCTCCCTGCCCGTGCCCTTCCAGCAGCCGCTGCTGGCGGGGGCCGGCGGGTTCTTCGCCCCGCACGTGCGCGCGTACATGCGGCGCACCGGCGCCCCTGACACGGTGGGCTCGCTCGTCGCGTACAAGGACCGCCGCAACGCGCTGAAGAACCCGTACGCGCACCTGCACGAGCACGACATCACCCTGGAGAAGGTCCAGGCGTCCCCGATGCTGTGGGACCCGATCCGGTACTCCGAGACCTGCCCGTCCTCCGACGGGGCGTGCGCGATGATCCTCACCGACCGCGCGGGCGCGGCCCGTTCGCCCAAGCCGCCGGCCTGGCTGCACGGCGGGGCGATGCGCAGCGAGCCGACCCTCTTCGCCGGGAAGGACTTCGTGTCCCCGCAGGCGGGCAAGGACTGCGCGGCCGACGTCTACCGGCAGGCGGGGATCACCGATCCGCGCCGGGAGATCGACGCGGTGGAGATGTACGTGCCGTTCTCCTGGTACGAGCCGATGTGGCTGGAGAACCTCGGCTTCGCCGACGAGGGCGAGGGCTGGAAGCTCACCGAGGCCGGGGTCACGGAACTCGACGGGGACCTGCCCGTCAACCCGTCGGGCGGCGTGCTGTCCACCAACCCGATCGGCGCCTCCGGCATGATCCGCTTCGCGGAAGCGGCCCTCCAGGTGCGCGGACAGGCCGGGGAGCACCAAGTCCCGGACGCCCGGCGGGCAATGGGGCACGCCTACGGCGGCGGGGCGCAGTTCTTCGCGATGTGGCTGGTCGGAGCGGAGCAGCCCGGCACCTGAGCGGAAACCGCGTTCCGGGCGGGGTGCCGTACAGGCCACGAGTGACGCACCGTGGCCTGTGCGGCACGGCGTGCGATGGCTAACCTTGCCCCGGGACGACGAACCGGGAGTACCGGGAGGAGCACGCACGTGGCAGAGAGCATGACTTCGAAGGCGCCGGCCGGCTGGGGAAAGCCGGACCTCGATCTGACCGGGGCGGACTGGCAGTCGAGCAGCCGGGGAGCGGGTGACGTCCAGATCGCCTTCGTGGAGGGGTTCATCGCGATGCGCAACGGCGACCGCCCGGAGAGCCCCTCGCTGATCTTCGCGCCGGACGAATGGCGCAAGTTCGTCCTGGACGCACGGGGCGGGGAGTTCGACCTGACCTAGCGCGGCACGGGTGCGCGGTCCCCCCGCCGGGCTCGGCGCCGCCGCCCCGGTGGGGGGACCGGATCAGGGCCCCGTAAAGCCCTTGCCGGCCCCGTAAACCCCTTGCCGGACGCGGAGGGCCCTCGGCATCATGGCCGCCATGACGACCACCCGCCGAAAGGGCGATGCCGCGTAGACGGCCCGGCGCGCTGCGCGCCGAACGAGGAGCGTACGACGGCAGGCGGCCGCCCGCCTGGGCGTGGGAACTCCCGCCCGTGGACCGGCTGTCGCCCGATGCCACGGCCGCCGCGCACTGGGCCCGGCCCGGCCGGGGCGCCGAGATCGCGGACCTGCTGAACCGCTACCGGACCTTCCTGGACCGCCCCGGCGGCGCCCTGCTCCTGGTCCCCTCCGAGTGTCCGGCCTGCCCCGGCTGCGCACGCGACGACGTCGCCGTCGTCCGGGACGAGCTGGGAGACCTGTACCGGGAGCTGCCGCCGGCCGCCCGCACCGCGCTGGGCCGGGTCCTGCGGGGCCTGGACGCGCGGTTCCGGCGCCGCACGCTCCCGCACCCGGCCCCGTCCGCCGGGGGCTGGGCGGACTGGAGCGGCCGTCCGCGCGCCTGGTGGCACCGGCGGCTCTACGAGGGCGACTGAGGGGCGACGGGTCGAGCGCCGGGTCGGCCGACAGGTCGGGCGACGGACCAGGCGGCTGACGAGGCGGCCGGTCAGGGGTGTCGTACGAGCCAAAACGGGAGGACCGGTACGGTGGGGGCATGAGCGGAGAAAACGACCTGCGGAAGCTGCTGAGCGGAATGCGGCCGGAACTGAACGACGGGCTGTACGTGTTCTGCACCATCCCCGGCGACACCGACCCGGAGGCCCTGGCCGGGCTCACCCCCGTCGCCTCCGTCCTGGAACCCGAGGGGCTCACCCTCGTGCTGAGCCAGGAGGACGCCGACGAGGCCGGACTCCCCTACGACTACACCGCCGGCTGGATCACCCTGCGCATCCACTCCGCCCTCGACGCCGTCGGCCTCACCGCGGCCTTCGCAACCGAACTCGCGGCACACGGCCTGAGCTGCAACGTCATCGCCGGCTACCACCACGACCACCTCTTCGTGGACGCCGCCCGGGCCGCCGAGGCCGTGGCCGTCCTGGAAGCCCTCGCGGAGCGTTCCGCACAGGACTGAGCCCCTCCGCCCATACAGCAGCCGGCGCCACCCGAAAGAAGATCAGCTTTATTTGCCGCACAGGCAATCCCGAGCGGGTGCGCGGGCGTACGCTGAACCCCCGAACAGGCCTGGGGGGTACCAGCCATGACGGAACGCCGGACCCGCAAACGGCGCAAAATGTTCGAACGCGACGCGGAGCTCGCCGCCGTCGACGAAGCCCTGGACCAGCTCACGGACCCGGGCCCCGACGCCGGCGGAGCCCTGCTGGCCTTCTCCGGAGCCGCCGGCCTCGGCAAGACCACGCTCCTCGGCGAAGTACGCCGCCGCGCCCACGCCAAGGCCTGCACCGTCCTCGCCGCCCGCGGCGGCGAACAGGAGCAGAGCCAGCCCTTCCACGTCGCCCGCCAGCTCATCCAGCCGCAGCTGGCCGGCACCTCCGACGCGGAACTGCGCGAGGCCCTCGGCAGCTGGTACTCCATCGTCGGCCCCGCCCTCGGCCTCTGCGCGGCCGAACAGGGCGCCCCGCCCGACCCCCAGGGCCTGCGCGACGGACTCGACTGGGTCCTCACCCACCTCATCGTGCAGCGCGCCCCCGTCGCCCTCGTCCTGGACGACGCCCACTGGGCCGACCCCGAATCCCTCTCCTGGCTCGCCGCCTTCGCCCCGCGCGCCGAACACCTCCCGCTGCTCCTCGTCGTCGCCTACCGCCCCGACGAACTGCCCGCGCACGCCGAGGCCTTCCGTACGCTGCCCGGCCGTGCGGGACACCGCCCGCTGACCCTCGCCCCGCTCACCGCCGAGGCCGTCTCCGGACTGGTCCGGGAGGCCGTCGGCGAACACGCCGACGAGGCGTTCTGCCGCGAGGCCTGGGCCGTCACCACCGGCAACCCCTTCGAGGCCGTCGAGCTCACCGCGAACGTCCGGGACAAGGGCCTCGCCCCCGTCGAAGCCAGCGCCCCGCTCCTGCGCGACCTCGCGGCCGCCCAGCGCGGCAGCGGCCTCGTCGCCCGCCTGCACAGCCTCGGCCCCTCCACCGTCCGCTTCGCCTGGGCCTGCGCCGTCCTCGGCACCGACACCCCCAGGGACATCGCCGCCCGCGTCGCCGGACTCGGCACCGAGGAGGCCGTCGACGCCACCGGGCGGCTGCGCGACGCCCGCATCCTGTCCGCCGCCCCCGAGGAAGCCGCCGCCGAGGACGCGGCCGGGCTGGAGTTCGTCCACCCCCTCATCGCCACCGCGATCTACCGCGCGATCCCCGACGCCCTGCGCGTCGCCCTGCACGGAAAGGCCGCCGCGGCCGTCGTCGACGCGGGACTCGGACCCTCCGCCGCCGCCCGGCACCTGCTGGAGACCCACCCCGAGAACGACCCCTGGGTGGTGCGCACCCTGCGCGAGGCGGCCGGCGAGAACCTCCGCGCCGGCGCCCCCGAAGCCGCCCGCCGCCAGCTCGCACGGGCCCTGCGGGAGCCCCCGGACTTCGACGAGCGGGCGGCCGTCCTGTACGAACTGGGCTGCGCCTCCCTGCTCACCGAGCCCGCCAACACCGTCAACCACCTGCGCGCCGCCCTCGCGGAGCCCTTCGAGGACCCGGCGCTGCGCCAGGGCATCGTCATCCGGCTGGCCCAGGTGCTCTCGCACAGCGACCGCCTGGCCGAGGCCTCGGAATGCCTCGCGCGCGAGATCCCGTACACCCAGGACGTACGCGGCCGGCTGCGGCTGCAGTCCGAGCAGTTCATGTGGGACGCCTTCAACGCCGCCGAGCCGGACTCCCCGGCACGCTCCCGGCGGCTCGCGAAGCTCGCGGACCGGCTGAGCGGGCGGGACCTCACCGAGCGGTACGTCATCGGGCTGCGCGCCTGGGACGCCTGCCTGCGCGGCGAGCCGGTCGACGTGGTCCTCCACCATGCCGGGCGGGTCCTGGAAACCGAGTTCAGCTGGGCGTACGCGGACCGGGGCTTCGAGGTGCCCGTACTCGTCGCCATGGTGCACATGTACGCCGACCGGCCGGAGCGGGCCGAGGAACTGTTCGAGGCCGGCACCGCCGAGTTCGAGCGGCAGGGCTGGCGCGGGGCGCACCTGTCCTTCGCCTACAGCCTGCGCGCCTACATCCGCTACCGCCGCGGACGGCTGGCCGAGGCGGAGGAACTGGCACGGGCCGGACTGCGCCTCGCCGAGCGCGTCGGGCGGCGCACGCCCGTGCACTGGTACGCCATCGCGATCCTCGTCACCACCCTGCTCGCACGGGGCCGGGTCGACGAGGCCTGGGAGCTGTCCCGGGAACACGAGTACGGGGAGCCCTTCCCGGCGGCCGTCGTCTTCCCCGACTCCCAGACCGTCTACGCGGAACTGCTGCTGGCCCGCGGACAGGCCAAGGCCGCGGCGGCGGAGCTCGAAGCCGTGGACCGGCGGCTGACCCCCCGGGGCATCCAGAACCCGTCCTGGTGCCCCTGGCGGCTCCACCTGGCCCGCGCGGTGTCCGCGGAGGACCCGGAGCGGGCCCGGGAGCTGGCCGGGGAGGCCGTACGCCGGGCCCGCGCCTTCGGGGCCGCGTCCGGCATCGGCCAGGCCCTGCGGGTGGCCGCGGAGGTGGCTGCGCCGCAGGACCGGGCCGCCCTGCTGGAGGAGGCCGTGTCGGTCCTGTCGGCTTCGCCGGCGGCGTACGAGCTGGCGCTCGCGCTGGCCGCGCTGGGGGAGGAGCGGGGGGACGCGGAGCTGCTGCTCCGGGCGGTCCTGGCGGCTCGCGCCTGCGGGGCGGACGGCCTGGTGGCCACCGCCACGACGGCCCTGCTCGCCCGGGGCGGCGCCTGGCCGTGCGGCCCCGGGTCCGACGCCGACCCTGACGCCGACCCCGCTTCGACCTCGGCCGCGGCCCACTGACCGGCCCGCCGGGCCGCTCAGGCCCTGCGGGGCTGTCCCCTACCCGCCCTTCGCCCGTTCCCCGGGGCTCGGCCCCGGACCCGTTGCGGGGGCCAGCCCCCGCACCCCCGCTCCTCAAACGCCGGAG
>NZ_JBHXKA010000196.1:0-10932 GCF_042722885.1 Streptomyces sp. NPDC058401 | reverse complement strand
GGGAGTAGATGTCCTCGTGCGCCACCGCGCGACGCGCATCCGCGTCCAGAACGCCCCAGCTGATGAGCTGCTCGGTCAGGACCGAGGGCGACTGGTCGTAGATGACGGCGAGGGTGCGCAGGTCGTCCTGGCGGATCGAGAGCACCTTGCCGTTGTAGTCGCCGCGCTGGCTCTGGATGGTCGCCGCGTAACGCTGCAGCGGGCCGGCCTTCTCGGCGGGGACGTGGGCGAGGCGCTCCAGGTCCAGGCGCAGCTTCGGCGGCGGCTCGGCCGCTCCGCCGGGGGTCGTACCCGGCAGCAGTTCCTGCACCGGCACCCCGTAGAAGTCCGCCAGCTCGGCGAGACGCTGGACGGTCACGGCGCGGTCGCCGCGCTCGTAAGAACCGACCACCACGGCCTTCCACCGGCCCTGGGACTTCTCCTCGACACCGTGGAGGGAAAGGCCCTGCTGGGTGCGGATGGCGCGGAGCTTGGCCCCGAGCTGTTTGGCGTATTCGCTGGACATAACGCTCCCGGACGCTGTGACGACATGACCACGTGCGGCTCCGCCGCGCGGCTGGTAACTCACTGTGAGGTTACGCAGCGTTACTTGGATGCGTCAAGCCGAATGGTCTGTGACGCCCACGTAAGAGGGGTCCTGGTCTGCCCCGATGCCCGGTCGCGGGAATACCCCTGGTACCGTGGAACACGTAGATCCGACGTCCTTTAAGGTCCGTCCCGTGAGGCGGAGAAGGAGGTCCTTTTCATGGACACCCAGCACGACCGAAACTCCCAGGGCATCGATGCAGATGTCATGCGCCCCGTTCTCGAAGCGCAGGACATCGCCCGTGTTCTGACCCGCATCGCCCACGAAATCGTCGAACGCGCCAAGGGCGCCGACGATGTGGTGCTCCTCGGCATTCCCACCCGCGGCGTGTTCCTCGCCCGCCGGCTGGCCGCCAAGCTCGAAGAGATCACCGGTGTGAAGATCCCGGTCGGCTCCCTCGACATCACCATGTACCGCGACGATCTGCGGATGAAGCCGGCCCGGGCGATCGGCCGCACCGAGATTCCCGGCGACGACATCGACGGCCGCCTGGTCGTCCTCGTCGACGACGTTCTCTTCTCCGGCCGCACCATCCGCGCCGCCCTCGACGCCCTCGGCGACCTCGGCCGCCCCCGCGCCGTGCAGCTCGCGGTCCTCGTCGATCGCGGCCACCGCGAACTGCCGATCCGCGCCGACTACGTCGGCAAGAACCTCCCCACGTCGCTGCGGGAGAACGTCCAGGTCCAGGTCCAGGAGGAGGACGGCCGAGACGCCGTACTGCTCGGCCAGCGGACCGCCCGGGCAGCCGGGCAGTAGTCCCGCGCCCACGGCCGGACCCCCGGGTCCGCGCCGGAGCCTGGCCTGCCCGCATGCCCTCCCCACGGCTTTGACCTCAACACGGCCTTGAACTCAACGACTTACGGAGCACCCGGATGAAGCGCCACCTCATCTCGGCCGCCGATCTCACGCGCGACGACGCCGTCCTGATCCTCGACACCGCCGAGGAGATGGCCCGCGTCGCGGACCGGCCGATCAAGAAGCTGCCCACCCTGCGCGGCCGCACGATCTGCAACCTCTTCTTCGAGGACTCGACCCGCACCCGGATCTCCTTCGAGGCCGCCGAGAAGCGCCTCTCCGCCGATGTCATCAACTTCGCGGCCAAGGGCTCCAGCGTCTCCAAGGGCGAGTCCCTCAAGGACACCGCCCAGACCCTGGAGGCCATGGGCGTGGACGCGGTCGTCATCCGCCACCACGCCTCCGGCGCCCCCTACCGCCTCGCCACCTCCGGCTGGATCGACGCCCCGGTGATCAACGCCGGCGACGGCACCCACGAGCACCCCACCCAGGCCCTGCTCGACGCCTTCACCATGCGCCGCCGCCTGGTCGGCCGGGACACCGGGCTCGGCAAGGACCTGAACGGCCGCCGGATCACCATCGTCGGCGACGTCCTGCACAGCCGGGTCGCCCGCTCCAACGTCCACCTGCTGCACACCCTCGGCGCCCAGGTCACCCTGGTGGCCCCGCCCACCCTGGTGCCGGTCGGCGTCGAGGCCTGGCCGTGCGAGATCTCGTACAGCCTGGACGAGGTGCTGCCGAAGTCCGACGCCGTGATGATGCTGAGGGTGCAGCGCGAGCGGATGAACGCCGCCTTCTTCCCGACCGAGCGCGAGTACTCCCGCCGCTACGGCCTGGACGGCGCCCGCATGGCGCGGATGCCCGAGCACGCCATCGTGATGCACCCCGGCCCGATGGTCCGCGGCATGGAGATCACCGCCGAGGTCGCCGACTCCGACCGCTGCACGGTCATCGAGCAGGTCACCAACGGGGTCTCGATCCGCATGGCCGTCCTGTACCTGCTGCTCGGCGGCTCCGAGCCCGCCGTCACCACCACCAGCACGCCCCGCACCGAGGAGAGCAAGTAAAGATGAGCAAGATCCTTATCCGTGGCGCGAAGGTACTCGGTGGCGACGTCCAGGACGTCCTGATCGACGGCGAGACCATCGCCGCCGTGGGCACGGACCTCGACGCCGGCGACGGAGTCGTCATCGAGGCCGCGGGCCAGGTCCTCCTCCCCGGCCTCGTCGACCTCCACACCCACCTGCGCGAGCCCGGCCGCGAGGACTCCGAGACCGTCCTCACCGGCACCCGCGCCGCCGCCTCCGGCGGCTACACCGCCGTCTTCGCCATGGCCAACACCTTCCCCGTCGCCGACACCGCCGGCGTCGTCGAGCAGGTGTGGCGCCTGGGCAAGGAGTCCGGCTACTGCGACGTCCAGCCCATCGGCGCCGTCACCGTCGGCCTGGAGGGCAAGCAGCTCTCCGAGCTGGGCGCCATGCACGAGTCCGCCGCCCGCGTCACCGTCTTCTCCGACGACGGCAAGTGCGTGGACGACGCGGTCATCATGCGCCGCGCCCTGGAGTACGTGAAGGCCTTCGGCGGAGTCGTCGCCCAGCACGCCCAGGAGCCCCGCCTCACCGAGGGCGCCCAGATGAACGAGGGCATCGTCTCCGCCGAGCTCGGCCTCGGCGGCTGGCCGGCCGTCGCCGAGGAGTCGGTGATCGCCCGCGACGTGCTGCTCGCCGAGCACGTCGGCTCCCGCGTCCACATCTGCCACCTCTCCACCGCAGGCTCCGTCGAGATCATCCGCTGGGCCAAGTCCCGCGGCATCGACGTCACCGCCGAGGTCACCCCGCACCACCTGCTCCTCACCGACGAGCTCGTGCGCTCGTACAACCCGGTCTACAAGGTCAACCCGCCGCTGCGCACCGAGGCCGACGTCCTGGCCCTGCGCGAGGCGCTGGCCGACGGCACGATCGACATCGTCGCCACCGACCACGCCCCGCACCCGCACGAGGACAAGGACTGCGAGTGGGCCGCCGCCGCCATGGGCATGGTGGGCCTGGAGACCGCGCTCTCCGTCGTCCAGCAGACGATGGTGGAGACCGGACTGCTCGACTGGGCGGGCGTCGCCGAGCGCATGTCCTTCGCCCCGGCCCGCATCGGCAGCCTTCCGAACCACGGACGCCCCGTCTCGGCAGGTGAACCCGCGAACCTGACCTTGGTCGATACCTCGTACCGTGGTGTCGTGGACCCCGCACACTTCGCCTCCCGCAGCCGCAACACGCCCTACGAGGGCCGCGAGCTGCCGGGGCGCGTCACTCACACCTTCCTGCGGGGCCGGGCAACGGTCGTGGACGGGACGCTGGCGTGACACCTGCAGTAATCCAACTGGCCGCCGAGGCGACGCGGAAGTCGGCGGAGGTGACGGACTGGGGCGCCCGCATCGCGTGGGTGGTCGGTCTGCTCGTCTTCATCGCCTTCGTGTACTGGCTGATGCGGCAGGGCTGGAAATGGCGCGGCACCCTGCAGAGCGATCTGCCGGAGCTGCCCGCCGCCCCCGGCGGTCTCCCCGAGCACCGGCTGGCACTGACCGGCCGCTACCACGGGTCCACCACCGCCGGGCAGTGGCTCGACCGGATCGTGGCCCACGGACTGGGCGTCCGCAGCCGGGTCGAGCTCACGCTCACCGACGCGGGCCTGGACGTGGTCCGTCCGGGTGCCACCGACTTCTTCGTACCGGCCGCGCAGCTGCGCGGCGCCCGCCTCGACAAGGGAATCGCGGGCAAGGTACTCACCGAGGGCGGTCTCCTCGTCGTCACATGGGCGCACGGCGACAGGCTGATCGACTCCGGATTCCGCTCCGACCGTGCGGCGGAACACGCCGCCTGGGTCGAAGCGATCAACGACATGAACCACTCAATCACCACGACGGAAGGCGCCGAACGATGACGACCTCCACCAGGGGAGCAGCCAAAGCTCCCGCCGTACTCGTCCTGGAGGACGGTCGGATCTTCCGCGGCCGCGCCTACGGCGCTGTGGGGGAGACCTTCGGCGAGGCCGTGTTCTCCACCGGCATGACCGGCTACCAGGAAACCCTCACCGACCCGTCGTACCACCGGCAGGTCGTCGTGATGACCGCCCCGCACGTGGGCAACACCGGTGTCAACGACGAGGACCCCGAGTCCTCCCGCATCTGGGTCGCCGGGTACGTCGTACGCGATCCCGCCCGTGTCCCCTCCAACTGGCGCTCCGTGCGCTCGCTGGACGAGGAGCTCGTCAAGCAGGGCGTCGTCGGGATCTCCGGCATCGACACCCGCGCCCTCACCCGGCACCTGCGCGAGCGCGGCGCCATGCGCGTCGGCATCTTCTCGGGCGAGGCCTGGGAGGGCGTCCGCGACGAGGCGCTGCTGGCCAAGGTCAAGGCCGCCCCGCAGATGAAGGGCGCCGACCTCTCCGCCGAGGTCGCCACCAAGGAGACGTACGTCGTCCCCGCGATCGGGACCAAGAAGTTCACCGTCGCCGCCGTGGACCTCGGCATCAAGGGCATGACCCCGCACCGGATGGCCGAGCGCGGCATCGAGGTGCACGTGCTCCCCGCCACCGCCACCGTGGAGGACGTGTACGCGGTCGCCCCCGACGGCGTGTTCTTCTCCAACGGCCCGGGCGACCCGGCCACCGCCGACCACGCGGTCTCCGTCATGCAGGGCGTCCTCGCCCGCAAGACCCCGCTCTTCGGCATCTGCTTCGGCAACCAGATCCTGGGCCGCGCGCTCGGCTTCGGCACCTACAAGCTGAAGTACGGCCACCGCGGCATCAACCAGCCGGTCCAGGACCGCACCACCGGCAAGGTCGAGATCACCGCGCACAACCACGGCTTCGCCGTGGACGCGCCCCTCGACAAGGTCTCGGACACCGCCTACGGCCGCGCCGAGGTCTCCCACGTCTGCCTGAACGACAACGTCGTGGAAGGCCTCCAGCTGCTCGACCAGCCGGCCTTCTCCGTCCAGTACCACCCCGAGGCGGCCGCCGGCCCGCACGACGCCGCGTACCTCTTCGACCGCTTCGTAAATCTGATGGAGGCCGAGCGTGCCTAAGCGCACCGATATCCAGTCCGTCCTGGTCATCGGCTCCGGCCCGATCGTCATCGGCCAGGCCGCCGAGTTCGACTACTCCGGGACCCAGGCCTGCCGCATCCTCAAGGCCGAGGGCCTGCGGGTGATCCTGGTGAACTCCAACCCCGCCACGATCATGACCGACCCGGAGATCGCCGACGCCACGTACGTCGAGCCGATCACCCCCGAGTTCGTCGAGAAGATCATCGCGAAGGAGCGCCCCGACGCGCTGCTCCCGACCCTCGGCGGCCAGACCGCGCTGAACACCGCCATCTCCATGCACGAGCAGGGCGTACTGGAGAAGTACGGCGTCGAGCTCATCGGCGCCAACGTCGAGGCGATCAACAAGGGCGAGGACCGCGAGCTCTTCAAGGGCGTCGTCGAAGCCGTCAAGGCCAAGATCGGCTACGGCGAGTCCGCCCGCTCGGTCATCTGCCACACGATGGACGACATCATCCAGGGCGTCGACACCCTCGGCGGCTACCCCGTCGTCGTGCGCCCCTCCTTCACCATGGGCGGCGCCGGCTCCGGCTTCGCCCACGACGAGGAAGAGCTGCGCCGCATCGCCGGCCAGGGCCTCATGCTCTCCCCGACCACCGAGGTGCTCCTGGAGGAGTCCATCCTCGGCTGGAAGGAGTACGAGCTGGAGCTGATGCGCGACACCAAGGACAACGTCGTCGTCGTCTGCTCCATCGAGAACTTCGACCCGATGGGCGTCCACACCGGCGACTCCATCACCGTCGCCCCGTCGATGACGCTCACCGACCGCGAGTACCAGCGGCTGCGCGACATCGGCATCGCGATCATCCGCGAGGTCGGCGTCGACACCGGCGGCTGCAACATCCAGTTCGCGATCGACCCGGTCGACGGCCGCATCATCGTCATCGAGATGAACCCGCGCGTCTCGCGCTCCTCGGCGCTCGCGTCGAAGGCCACCGGCTTCCCGATCGCCAAGATCGCCGCCAAGCTGGCCATCGGCTACACGCTCGACGAGGTCCCCAACGACATCACCGAGAAGACGCCGGCCTCCTTCGAGCCGTCCCTCGACTACGTCGTCGTCAAGGCCCCGCGCTTCGCCTTCGAGAAGTTCCCGCTGGCCGACGCCACCCTCACCACCACCATGAAGTCGGTGGGCGAGGCCATGGCCATCGGCCGCAACTTCACCGAGGCCCTGCAGAAGGCCCTGCGCTCGCTGGAGAAGAAGGGCTCTCAGTTCACCTTCGTCGGCCCCACCGGCGACAAGGAAGAGCTCCTCGCCACCGCGGTCCGCCCGACCGACGGCCGCATCAACACCGTCATGCAGGCCATCCGCGCCGGCGCCACCCAGGAAGAGGTCTTCGAGTACACGAAGATCGACCCCTGGTTCGTCGACCAGCTCTTCCTCATCAAGGAGATCGCGGACGAGCTGGCCGCCGCCGACAAGCTCCACCCCGAGCTGCTCGCGGAGGCCAAGCGCCACGGCTTCTCCGACTTCCAGATCGCCGAGATCCGCGGCCTGCGCGAGGACGTGGTCCGCGAGGTCCGCCACGCGCTCGGCGTCCGTCCGGTCTACAAGACGGTCGACACCTGCGCCGCCGAGTTCGCCGCGAAGACCCCGTACTTCTACTCCTCGTACGACGAGGAGTCCGAGGTCGCCCCGCGCGAGAAGCCCGCGGTCATCATCCTGGGCTCCGGCCCGAACCGCATCGGCCAGGGCATCGAGTTCGACTACTCCTGCGTCCACGCCTCCTTCGCCCTCAGCGACGCCGGCTACGAGACCGTGATGGTCAACTGCAACCCGGAGACCGTCTCCACCGACTACGACACCTCCGACCGCCTGTACTTCGAGCCGCTGACGCTCGAAGACGTGCTGGAGATCGTCCACGCCGAGTCGCTGGCCGGCCCCATCGCCGGTGTCATCGTGCAGCTCGGCGGCCAGACCCCGCTGGGCCTCGCGCAGGCCCTCAAGGACAACGGCGTCCCGATCGTCGGCACCCCGCCGGAGGCCATCCACGCCGCCGAGGACCGCGGCGCCTTCGGCCAGGTCCTCGCCGAGGCCGGCCTGCCCGCCCCCAAGCACGGCACCGCCACCACCTTCAAGGGCGCCAAGGCCATCGCCGACGAGATCGGCTACCCCGTCCTCGTACGCCCCTCGTACGTGCTCGGCGGCCGCGGCATGGAGATCGTCTACGACGAAGAGCGACTGTCCTCGTACATCGCCGAGTCCACCGAGATCTCGCCGACCCGCCCCGTGCTGGTCGACCGGTTCCTCGACGACGCGATCGAGATCGACGTCGACGCGCTCTACGACGGCACCGAGCTCTACCTCGGCGGCGTCATGGAGCACATCGAGGAAGCCGGCATCCACTCCGGCGACTCGGCCTGCGCCCTGCCCCCGATCACCCTCGGCGGCTACGACATCAAGCGCCTGCGCGCCTCCACCGAGGCCATCGCCAAGGGCGTCGGCGTCCGCGGCCTGATCAACATCCAGTTCGCGATGGCGGGTGACATCCTCTACGTCCTGGAGGCCAACCCGCGCGCCTCCCGGACCGTCCCCTTCACCTCGAAGGCGACCGCCGTACCGCTCGCGAAGGCCGCCGCCCGCATCTCGCTCGGCACCACCATCGCCGAGCTCCGCGAAGAGGGCATGCTCCCGAAGAACGGCGACGGCGGCACCCTGCCGCTCGACGCGCCGATCTCCGTCAAGGAGGCCGTCATGCCGTGGTCGCGCTTCCGCGACATCCACGGCCGCGGCGTCGACACCGTGCTGGGCCCGGAGATGCGCTCCACCGGCGAGGTCATGGGCATCGACTCCGTCTTCGGCACGGCATACGCCAAGTCGCAGGCCGGGGCCTACGGCCCGCTGCCCACCAAGGGCCGCGCCTTCATCTCCGTCGCCAACCGCGACAAGCGCACGATGATCTTCCCGGCGCGCGAGCTCGTCGCCCACGGCTTCGAGCTGATGGCCACCTCCGGCACCGCCGAGGTCCTGCGCCGCAACGGCATCAACGCCACCGTCGTGCGCAAGCTCAGCGAGGGCGAGGGCCCGGACGGCGAGAAGACCATCGTCCAGCTCATCCACGACGGCCAGGTCGACCTGATCGTCAACACCCCGTACGGCACCGGTGGCCGCCTCGACGGCTACGAGATCCGTACCGCCGCCGTGGCGCGCGGCGTCCCGTGCCTCACCACGGTCCAGGCGCTCGCCGCGGCCGTCCAGGGCATCGACGCGCTCAACCGCGGCGACGTGGGCGTCCGCTCGCTCCAGGAGCACGCGGAGCGGCTGACGGCGGCCCGCGACTAGTAGCCCGTACGAAAGGGGGGCACCGGCGACAGCGACCGGTGTCCCCCCTTTCATGAGTACCAAAGGGATATTTCGGACGATGTACAAACTGTTCTTCAACCTCGTCTTCAAGCGGATGGACCCGGAGCAGGCCCACTACACGGCCTTCCGCTGGATCCGCCTCGCGGCCCGCACGCCGGTGCTGCGCACCTTCGTCGCCGCCTACCTGGCACCCCGGTACGCGTCCCTGCGCACCGAGGCCCTCGGACTGCGGATGCACGGCCCCTTCGGGCTCGCGGCCGGCTTCGACAAGAACGCCGTCGCCATCGACGGGATGTCGATGCTCGGCTTCGACCACATCGAGATCGGCACCGTCACCGCCGAGGCCCAGCCCGGCAACCCGAAGAAGCGGCTGTTCCGGCTGGTCCCCGACCGCGCGCTGATCAACCGCATGGGCTTCAACAACGAGGGCTCGGCGGCCGTCGCGGACCGCCTCGCGGCCCGCGTCCCGGTCTTCAAGACGGTCGTCGGCGTCAACATCGGCAAGACGAAGGTCGTCCCCGAGGAGGAGGCCGTCGCCGACTACGTCGCCTCCACCGAGCGCCTCGCCCGGCACGCCGACTACCTCGTCGTCAACGTCTCCTCCCCGAACACCCCGGGCCTGCGCAACCTCCAGGCCACGGAATCCCTGCGCCCGCTGCTGAGCGCCGTGCGCGAGGCGGCCGACCGCGTGGTGACCGACCGGCGGGTCCCGCTCCTCGTCAAGATCGCCCCGGACCTCGCGGACGAGGACGTGGACGCGGTCGCCGACCTGGCCCTGGAGCTGGGCCTGGACGGCATCATCGCGACGAACACCACCATCGCCCGCGAGAGCCTCGGCCTGAAGTCCGACCCCTCGCTGGTCAAGGAGACCGGCGGCCTGTCCGGCGCCCCCGTCAAGGAGCGCTCGCTGGAGGTCCTGCGCCGGCTGTACGCCCGCGTCGGCGACCGGCTGGTCCTGGTCGGCGTCGGCGGCATCGAGGACGCCGAGGACGCCTGGCAGCGGATCCTGGCCGGCGCGAGCCTGGTCCAGGGCTACAGCGCCTTCATCTACGAGGGCCCCTGCTACGCCCGCGCCATCCACAAGGGCCTGGCCGCGCGCCTGGCCGCCAGCCCGTACGAGACGCTCGCCGAAGCGGTGGGCTCGGAAACCCGAAAGGCCGCCCTGTGACCCCTGCGACTCCTGTGATCCCCTTCGGTACGCGGCTGCGCGAGGCCATGGACACCCGCGGGCCGCTCTGCGTCGGCATCGACCCGCACGCGGCGCTGCTGGCCTCCTGGGGCCTGAACGACGACATCGCGGGCCTGGAGAAGTTCTCCCGCACGGTGGTCGAGGCGCTCGCCGACTCGGTCGCGGTCTTCAAGCCGCAGGCGGCCTTCTTCGAGCGGTTCGGCTCGCGCGGGATCGCGGTCCTGGAGCAGACCGTGGCCGACGCCCGTGCGGCGGGCACGCTGGTCGTCATGGACGCCAAGCGGGGTGACATCGGCTCGACGATGGCCGCGTACGCGGAGACCTTCCTCTCGCCCTCCTCGCCGCTGTTCTCCGACGCCTTGACGGTCTCCCCGTACCTCGGCTACGGCTCGCTGAAGCCCGCGGTCGAGCTGGCGCGGGCCTCCGGGGCCGGGCTGTTCGTCCTGGCCCTCACCTCCAACCCGGAGGGGGCGGAGGTCCAGCGGGCGGTCCGGGCGGACGGCCTCACGATCGGTGCGACGATGCTGGCGCACCTGGCGGCGGAGAACGCGGACGCCTCCCCGATGGGCTCCTTCGGAGCCGTCGTCGGGGCGACCCTCGGGGACCTGTCCTCCTTCGACCTCGACATCAACGGGCCGCTGCTGGCCCCCGGCATCGGGGCGCAGGGCGCTACCGCGGCCGACCTCCCGGCGGTGTTCGGCGCGGCCGTCCGCAACGTCGTCCCGAACGTGTCGCGGGGCGTCCTGAAGCACGGGCCGGACGCGGCTGCGCTCCGCGCCTCGGCGCGGGCCTTCGCGGACGAGATCCGCGCAGCCGTAGCGGCGTAGCCCTGCGGGGCGAAGTCCCCTACCCGCCCTTCGCCCGTTCCCCGGGCGCTGCCCGGACCCTTGCGGGGGGGGGGGGCCCCGGGGGGCCCCGGGGGTAAGGGGCGGGGCCGCCCCGGGGGGGCGGAGAAAGGAGG
>NZ_JBHXKA010000195.1:0-10985 GCF_042722885.1 Streptomyces sp. NPDC058401 | reverse complement strand
TGCCCCACCCGTACCTTGTCCTCGGGGGAGCAGGCCCTACAGGTTTGATCATGATCGATCAGGCAAAGCAAGAGGCCGGTCCACCAGGTGGACCGGCCTTCTCAGCAACCGGAAAGGGCTGCGCTACGACGGAAGGCGTCAGCGCGAGACCTTACCGGCCTTGATGCACGAGGTGCAGGCGTTGAGGCGCTTCGGCGTCCCATTGACCACGGCACGGACACGCTGGATGTTCGGGTTCCAGCGACGCGAGGTGCGGCGGTGCGAGTGGGAAATGCTGTTGCCGAAGCTCGGCCCCTTGGCGCAAACGTCGCAGTTGGCAGCCACAGGTCACTCCAAAGACTTCAGATGCACTTACAGTGAATCCCGGCGCACCGGTATCAGGGATCTGAAGTGGTTTGCCGGGGGGAATGGCCCGACTCTCATCGGGCAACCGGAGCAGCATACAACGACTGCCTCGGTCCAAGAAAACTACCATGTCCCCGGCCGCCCCCGCCCCGGGGTCCCGCCCGCCCGGCAGTCCTTCGTTACCCTGCGGTGAACCCTGGCCCGCACAAGGAGGAACGCCCGGTGGCGCACCAGCCTCAGCCGTACCCCCTGAACGCCGAAGCGGTACGCACCTGGAGCTCGCTGTCCCTGGCCGCACTGGGCCGGGCCCGCGAGGACATCGACGCGATCAACGTCTATCCCGTCGCCGACGCGGACACCGGCACCAACCTCTACCTGACCGCCGAATCGGCCGACCGCGAGCTCGGGGACCTCCTCGCCGGAGTGACGGACGGCACAGCCGCCGCCACCCTCCCCGAAGCCGTACGGGCCTTCGCGCACGGCGCCCTGATAGGCGCCCGGGGCAACTCCGGCACGATCCTCGCGCAGCTGCTGCGCGGGGTGGCCGACGTACTCGGCGACGAGCCCGCCGGACGCGATCCCGCGCGACTGCTCGCGCAGGCGCTGACCCGGGCCGCCGAAGAGGCCTACCGGGCCGTCGCGCACCCGGTGGAGGGCACCATGCTCACCGTCGCCACCGCCGCCGCCCGGGCCGCCGAGGCCGCCGCCGGACCCACCGGGAACGCCGCCGACGTGGCCGGCGCCGCCTACGACGGAGCCCGCGCGGCCCTCGCCGAAACCCCGGGCCAGCTGGCCGCGCTCGGGCGGGCCGGAGTGGTCGACGCCGGGGGCTGCGGACTGGTCGCCGTGCTCGGAGCCCTGTGGCAGGCCCTGTCCGGACGGGAGCCGGCGCCCGAACCGGTACGCGGCCGGGCCGTTCCCGTACCGCGGCCGCAGGAGCCCTGCGCCGAGGAACACGGCGGACCCGCCTACGAGGTGATCTACCTGCTGGAGGCCCCCGAGGCGGAGGTCGACCGGCTGCGCACCCGGCTCGACGCCCTCGGGGACTCCCTCGTGGTCGTCGGCGGCGACGGGCTGTGGAACGTCCACGTCCACGTCGACGACCCCGGCGCCGCCGTGGAGGCCGCGGTGGTCGCCGGGCGGCCCTACCGGATCCGCATCACGCACTTCGGCGACGAACGCCGCCGGGCCCGCGGTGAGCGCTCCCAGCGCGCCGTCGTCGCCGTGGTCCAGGGCGAGGGCCTGGCCGGCCTCTGCGGGGAGGCGGGCGCCACCACCCTGCTCGCCCGCCCCGGAGAACCCCCGGCCGTCGCCGAACTGGCCGACGCCATCCGCGAGGCGCACGCCCGCGAGGTCGTCCTGCTCCCGAACGGCGCCGAACTGCGCACGGTCGCGGCGGCCGCCGCCCAGCAGGCCCGCACCGAAGGGGTACGGGTCGCCGTGATCCCCACCCGCTCCGAGGTCCAGGGCCTGGCCGCGCTCGCCGTGCACGACCCGGACGGCAGCTTCGACGAGGACGTGGTCGCCATGACGGCGGCCGCCGGAGCCACCCGCTACGGCGAACTCGCCGTCGCCGAACGGCAGTCCTTCACCTCGGCCGGCATCTGCCAGGCCGGCGACGTGCTCGGGCTCATCGACGGCGACGTGGCCGTCATCGGCACGGGCCTGGCCGAGACCGCCGAGGCCGTCCTGGCCCGCATGCTCGGATCCGGCGGCGAACTGGTCACCCTCGTCCTGGGCCCCGAGGCCCCCGACGAACTGGCCGGACGCCTGGAGGCGTACGTCCAGCACGGCCACCTCGCCGTCGACACCGTCACCTATCAGGGCGGCCGCTGGTCCGCACCGCTGCTCATCGGGGTGGAATAGCCCGGTTGTCGGAGCCATGGTGTGCAATGGAACACGTGCCCGCGCTCGACGAAGACCTCAAGAAGACACTCGGCCCCGCCACCGCGAAGGTGCTGGCCGAGCAGCTCGGCCTGCACACGGCCCTGGACCTGCTCCACCACTACCCCCGGCGGTACGCGGAGCGCGGAGAGCTGACCTCGCTGGCCGAACTCGCCGACCAGATCGACGAACACGTCACGGTGGTCGCCCAGGTCGCCGACGCGCGGCTGCTCACGTACCAGGGCAGCCGGGGCGGCGGAAAGCGCCTCGAAGTCACGATCACCGACGGCAGCGGACGGCTCCAGCTCGTCTTCTTCGGATCCGGCGTCCACAAACCGCACAAGGAACTGCTGCCCGGCAGCCGCGCGATGTTCGCGGGCAAGGTCGGGATGTTCAACCACAAGCTCCAGCTCGCCCACCCGGCCTACGAGCCCCTCGGCGCGGACGCCTCCGACCGGGACGCGGCCGCCGCCTTCGCGAGCCAGCTCATCCCGATCTACCCGGCCTGCGCGAAGCTGGAGTCCTGGAAGATCGCCAAGTGCGTGGACGCGGTGCTCCCGACGGCCCAGGAGGTCGTCGACCCGCTGCCGCCCGCCCTGCGCGAGGACCGCGGCCTGGTCCCGCTCACCGAAGCCCTGCTGAAGATCCACCGCCCGGTCACCAAGGCCGACATCGAGGACGCCCGCGGACGCCTCAAGTGGGACGAGGCCTTCGTCCTCCAGGTCGCCCTGGCCCGCCGCCGGCACGCCGACTCCCAGCTCCCGGCCGTACCCCGCCGCCCCACCCCCGGCGGCCTCCTCGAATCCTTCGACGCCAAGCTCCCCTTCACCCTCACCGAAGGCCAGCGAGGCGTCTCGAAGGAGATCTTCGACGACCTCGCCACCGACCACCCGATGCACCGCCTCCTCCAGGGAGAGGTCGGAAGCGGCAAGACGATGGTCGCGCTGCGGGCCATGCTCGCCGTCGTCGACTCCGGCGGGCAGGCCGCCATGCTCGCCCCCACCGAGGTGCTCGCGCAGCAGCACCACCGGTCCATCACCGAGATGATGGGCGAGCTCGCCGAGGGCGGCATGCTCGGCGGCTCCGACCGGGGCACCAAAGTGGTCCTGCTCACCGGCTCGATGGGGATGCCCGCGCGGCGCCAGGCGCTGCTCGACCTGATCACCGGCGAGGCCGGGCTCGTGATCGGCACGCACGCGCTCATCGAGGACAAGGTCCAGTTCCACGACCTCGGCCTGGTCGTCGTCGACGAACAGCACCGCTTCGGCGTGGAACAGCGCGACGCACTGCGCTCCAAGGGCAAGCAGCCCCCGCACCTGCTCGTCATGACCGCCACCCCGATCCCGCGCACGGTCGCCATGACCGTCTTCGGCGATCTGGAGACCTCCGTACTCGACCAGCTCCCCGCCGGCCGCTCCCCGATCGCCACCCACGTGGTGCCCGCCAAGGACAAGCCGCACTTCCTGGCCCGGACCTGGGAGCGGGTCCGCGAGGAAGTCGAGAACGGCCACCAGGCGTACGTGGTCTGCCCGCGCATCGGCGACGGCGAGGACGAGAACGCCAAGGGCGCCAAGGGCGGGAAGGGCGCCGCCGCCAAGAAGAAGGCGGCCGAGGAGGACGGCGACCGGCGGCCCCCGCTCGCGGTCCTGGAGATCGCCGAGCAGCTCACCCGGGGCCCCCTCGCCGGACTCTCCGTCGAGGTGCTGCACGGGCGGATGGACCCCGCCGACAAGGACGACGTGATGCGCCGCTTCACCGCGGGCGAGGTCAAGGTGCTGGTCGCCACCACCGTCATCGAGGTCGGCGTGAACGTCCCGAACTCCACCGTCATGGTCATCATGGATGCCGACCGCTTCGGCGTCTCCCAGCTCCACCAGCTCCGCGGCCGCGTCGGCCGGGGCTCCGCCCCCGGACTGTGCCTGCTGGTCAGCGAGATGCACGAGGCCAGCCCCGCCCGCGCCCGGCTCGCGGCCGTCGCCGCCACCCTGGACGGCTTCGAGCTCTCCCGCATCGACCTGGAGCAGCGCCGCGAGGGCGATGTGCTCGGCCAGGCCCAGTCCGGGGTCCGCTCCAGCTTGCGGATGCTCGCGGTGATCGAGGACGAGGAGGTCATCACCCAGGCCCGCGAGGAGGCCACCCGCGTGGTCGCCGCCGACCCCGAGCTCACGCAGCTGCCCGGCCTGCGGACCGCCCTGGACGCCCTGCTGGACACCGAGCGGGAGCAGTACCTGGAGAAGGGGTGACGGGCACGACCTATCGTTGGAGGCCTGCACCATCCTCCGCCCGCTCACCGAAGGACCCCAGATGACCCGCGTGATCGCCGGAAGCGCCGGCGGGCGACGCCTCGCCGTACCGCCCGGCACCGGCACCCGCCCCACCTCGGACCGGATGCGCGAAGGTCTCTTCTCCACGTTGGAGTCGCTGCACGGAGTCGAGGGGGCCCGCGTCCTGGACCTCTACGCCGGTTCCGGCGCCGTCGGCCTGGAGGCGCTCTCCCGCGGCGCGGGCCACGCGCTGCTGGTCGAGCCCGACGCCAAGGCCGCCAAGGCCATCAAGGACAACATCAAGTCGGTCGGCCTGCCCGGCGCCGAATTCCGGTCCGGCAGGGCCGAGCAGATCGCGGCCGGCGCCGCGCACGGGGACCCGTACGACGTGGTCTTCCTGGACCCGCCGTACGAGGTGGAGCACGCCGACCTGTGCGAGATCCTCCTCACACTCCGGTCCAATGGCTGGCTCACCGACGACGCGCTCGTCACCGTGGAGCGCAGGACCCGCAGCGGGGCCTTCCCGTGGCCGGACGGCTTCGAGCCGCTGCGCTCCAGGAAGTACGGCGAGGGCACCCTTTGGTACGGTCGCGCCGCCTCCATCAGCGAAGACTCATGAAGCCCGCACCCGGGAACGAGGGAATGCAGTTGCGCCGCGCCGTCTGTCCGGGGTCGTTCGACCCCATCACCAACGGACACCTCGACATCATCGGCCGGGCCTCCCGGCTCTACGACGTGGTCCACGTCGCCGTGATGATCAACCAGTCCAAGCAGGGACTCTTCACCGTCGAGGAGCGGATCGAGCTGATCCGCGAGGCGACCGCCGGCTACGGCAACATCGTGGTCGAGTCCTTCCACGGGCTCCTCGTCGACTTCTGCAAGCAGCGGGAGATCCCGGCCATCGTCAAGGGCCTGCGCGCCGTCAGCGACTTCGACTACGAGCTGCAGATGGCCCAGATGAACATGGGCCTCTCGGGCGTCGAGACCCTCTTCGTCCCGACCAACCCCACCTACAGCTTCCTGTCCTCCTCCCTGGTCAAGGAAGTGGCGGCCTGGGGCGGCGACGTCGCCCACCTGCTGCCCGCACACGTGCACGCCGCGCTGCTGGAGCGGCTGCCCCGGCGCTGACCGCGGTTGCCGGAGCCCGCTACCCGCCGGTGCAGGCCGGTGCAGGCCGTTGTCCGCTCCCGGGCCGGTGGCCTTACAGTCGTCCCGTCCGTCTCGGGAACCGCCCGGGGCCGAGAGAGTGCGAGCACCCATGGACGTGCAGAAGAAGCTCGACGAGATCGTCGCGGCCATCGGCAGCGCCCGGTCCATGCCCATGTCGGCCTCGTGCGTGATCAACCGCGCCGAGCTGCTCGCCCAGCTCGAAGAGGTCCGGGGCGCCCTGCCGGGCTCGCTCGCACAAGCCCAGGAGCTCATCGGCGGCCGGGAGCAGATGGTCGAGGAGGCCCGCCGCGAGGCCGACCGGATCATCGAGTCGGCGCACGCCCAGCGCGGTTCGCTGATCTCCGACACCGAGGTCGCACGGCGCTCCCAGGACGAGGCGGACCGGATCCTGGCGGAGGCCCGCCGCGAGGCGGACGAGGTCAAGGCCGAGGCCGACGACTACGTCGACAGCAAGCTCGCGAACTTCGAGGTCGTGCTCACCAAGACCATCGGCTCGGTGGACCGGGGCCGCGAGAAGCTGCTGGGCCGGGGCTCCGGGCTCGACGAGCAGGGCTACCCCGACGCCGAGGCGCCCGAGCGCAGCCACGACCCCGAGACGCAGCGGCAGCAGGCGGACGCGTACGTGGACACCAAGCTGGCGACCTTCGAAGCGGTGCTCTCCAAGACCCTGGAGGCCGTCGGTCGGGGCCGCCAGAAGCTCCTCGGCCGCGTGGCCACCGACGACCTCGGCGCGCACATGGCCGCCCAGGACGCGGCGGGCCACCAGCAGTCGCGCTCTTCGAGCGACGCGGACTTCCTGGCGGGGCTGGCCGAGCCGCAGGCCCCGCTGATCCCCGCGCAGGCCCAGCCGGAGCCGCAGCCCTCGTACGACGCCTACGCCTACCAGCAGCCCGTCCAGCAGGACGCGTACGCCTACCAGGACCCGTACGGCACCTACCAGCAGGTCCAGCAGCCCGACCCGTACGCGGTCTCGTACGAGCAGCAGCAGCCCGACCCCTACGGCGGCTACCAGCAGCAGTCCCAGCCGGTACAGGACCAGCAGGCGGCGCTCGACGAGACCAGTTTCTTCGACACGGGCATGATCGATCTGGACCAGCTGCGCCAGTACGAACAGGGCCGCTGACCTCGCCGCGGACCTGGATTGGGCGCAGAGCGAAGCGGCGGGTATCCTGGCTCTTCGGTCGCGCGTATGCACCGCGATCCATGCTGCCCCCGAGTGGCGGAAATCTTGATCTTCAGCAGTCTCCAGTGATTTTGTGAAAGCGGGAACAGCCCTGAACACCCACCTCGACCACCGCAACCCTCTCGTGTTCGACACGCACGAGCTGGGTCGGCGTCCTGGTGCCATGCTGCGGCTGTCCCGTGAAATCGCGGCGCCGGCGGACCTCGGTCTCGCCGGAGTCATCGGAGTGCCCCAGGGCAACAAGCTGAACCTCAAGCTCCGCCTGGAGTCGGTCATGGAAGGGGTGCTTGTCACAGGCACCGTCCGTGGCTGGGCGACCGGGGAATGCGTAAGGTGTCTGGAGGCCGTCGAGCGCGAGCTCAAGGCGGAGTTCCAGGAGATGTTCTCGTACCCTGACGCCGACGACCGGATCCGCTCCAAGGCGGAGCCGGCCGACGACGCCGAGGACGACGAGGACACGCTCTTTCTCGAGGACGGCTTGTTCGACCTCGAATCCGTGCTGCGCGACGTGGTAGTGCTCGCACTGCCGCTGCAGCCGGTGTGCCGGGAGGATTGTCTCGGACTGTGCCCCGATTGCGGGCTCAGCCTGAACGACGACCCGGACCACCATCATGACGCCGTCGACATCCGTTGGGCGGCATTGCAGGGACTCGTCACCGATCAGGGCGTCGAGAAGGACAATATGAGCGGCACTGCCTCCGACGGAGTTCAGGGCGCCGCCGAGAAGCAGGAGAAGTAGCCGTGGCTGTTCCGAAGCGGAAGATGTCGCGCAGCAACACGCGCCACCGCCGGTCGCAGTGGAAGGCTGCGGTCCCCACCCTGGTTTCGTGCGAGCGTTGCCAGGAGCCGAAGCTCCAGCACATTGCGTGCCCGAGCTGCGGCACCTACAACAAGCGCCAGGTCCTCGAGGTCTGAGCGGCTGGTGAGAGGCGCAATGTCTGAGCTGTCCAACGCTGAGAAGCAGGCAGACAGTAAGAACGCGGCCTCGTCCCACGTGCTTCTGGAAGGGCGGCTCGGGTATCGACTCGAGTCCGCCCTTCTGGTGCGTGCGCTGACCCACCGCTCGTACGCGTACGAGAACGGCGGTCTGCCCACCAACGAACGCCTGGAGTTCCTCGGGGACTCCGTGCTGGGCCTGGTGGTCACGGACACGCTGTACACGACCCACCCCGACCTGCCGGAAGGCCAACTGGCCAAACTGCGGGCCGCGGTAGTCAACTCGCGCGCACTTGCCGAAGTCAGCCGCGGGCTCGAGCTCGGCTCCTTCATCCGGCTCGGCCGGGGCGAAGAGGGCACGGGCGGCCGGGACAAGGCCTCCATCCTCGCCGACACGCTTGAAGCGGTGATCGGCGCGGTCTACCTCGACCAGGGTCTCGACGCGGCCTCGGAGCTGGTTCACCGGCTCTTCGACCCGCTCATCGACAGGTCCTCGAACCTCGGTGCCGGCCTGGACTGGAAGACCAGTCTCCAGGAGCTCACGGCCGCCGAAGGTCTCGGGGTGCCCGAATACCTGGTCACCGAGACCGGCCCGGACCACGAGAAGACCTTCACCGCCGCCGCGCGCGTCGGTGGGAACTCTTATGGCACCGGTGTCGGGCGCAGCAAGAAGGAAGCGGAACAGCAGGCTGCCGAGTCCGCGTGGCGCGGTATCCGTACCGCGGCGGACGAGCGCATCGCCGGAACCGCCGCGGGTGCGGCTGCTCCGGCCGGGAACGACGGGACGCCGACTCCCGCCGACCCGGCGCCGGACGCCTGACCCGTTCTTCCGGGAACATCCCCGCCCCGTCACCTGCTCCGGCAGGCGGCGGGGCGGACCCGTTTCCGGGCGCGGGCCTCGGGAAACGGCTGCCGGTCCCGGGAAAGGACGGGTGGGGGAGGAGCCCCGCAGGGCAAGTCGGTACGCTCGCGGGAGAGAGCCCGACCCGAATCCCCGGAGGAACACCGTGCCCGAGCTGCCCGAGGTCGAAGTGGTGCGGCGCGGGCTGGAGCGCTGGGTGGCCGGGCGGACCGTGGAGGCCGTCGAGGTCCTGCACCCGCGCGCCGTACGCCGGCACGAGGGCGGCGGCGCCGATTTCGCGGCGCGGCTCACGGGACGGACCTTCGGGGTGCCGAGGCGGCGCGGCAAGTACCTGTGGCTGCCGCTGGAGGAGCAGGAGCACTCCGTGCTCGGGCACCTCGGCATGAGCGGGCAGCTCCTCGTGCAGCCCGAGGGAGCCCCCGACGAGAAGCACCTGCGCATCCGGGTGCGCTTCGGGGACGACGCCGGGACGGAGCTGCGCTTCGTCGACCAGCGGACCTTCGGCGGGCTGTCGCTGCACTCCTGCGTCCCCGGCAGCGAGGACGGGCTGCCCGACGTCATCGCGCACATCGCGCGGGACCCCCTGGACCCCCTGTTCGACGAGGCGGCCTACCACCTGGCGCTGCGCACCAAGCGCACCACCGTGAAGCGGGCGCTGCTCGACCAGTCGCTGATCAGCGGGGTCGGCAACATCTACGCGGACGAATCGCTCTGGCGTGCCAAGCTGCACTACGAGCGCCCCACCTCCACGCTCACGCGCCCCCGGAGCACGGAACTCCTCGGCCACGTCCGGGACGTCATGAACGAGGCCCTCGCCGTCGGCGGCACCAGCTTCGACAGCCTCTACGTCAACGTCAACGGCGAGTCCGGCTACTTCGACCGTTCGCTCGACGCCTACGGGCGCGAGGACGAGCCCTGCCGGCGCTGCGGCACTCCGATGCGGCGCCGCCCCTGGATGAACCGGTCGAGCTACTTCTGCCCGCGCTGCCAGCGGCCTTCGCGCGTGGCGTCGTAGGCGGACCTGGAAGAAAGCACCGAGGGCATGCTGCCCTCCAGCAGCCCGATGAGCGCGTCCACGCGCTCCGCGACCGCCGCGCCGAACGGGGTCAGCTCGTAGTCGACGCGCGGCGGGTTCGTCGGCTGCGCCTCCCGGTTGACGATGCCGTCGCGCTCCAGCGCGTGCAGGGTCTGGGAGAGCATCTTCTCGCTGATACCGTCCACGCGCCGGCGCAGCTCGTTGAACCGGCACGGCCCCTTCGACAGGGCACCGACCGTGAGACTGCCCCAGCGGCCCGTGACGTGCTCCAGCGTCTCGCGGGACGGGCACGCGCGAGCGAACACGTCAAAAGCTTCGGAGGCCTGTTCGGGCACGCCGTTGCCCTCGGCTTCGCCACACCCTGGAGTCTGCATGGTTTCAGCCTACTACTGCGCAGCGCCAGCCATCCAGGTTGCGCTTTCGAAAAGTTAGTGGTTACCTCGGTGTCGTTCCACCACGCCGCACAGCCGCACAACGCCGTGTACCCCACGGTGTTTTCCGAGGGAGACCGTCTTGTCCGGAATCACGTACACCCCCGTCGTCTCGATCGCCTACCACTCCGGCTACGGCCACACCGCCGTGATCGCCGAGGCCGTCAAGGCCGGTGCCATCGACGCCGGTGCGACCGTGCACCTGATCAAGGTCGACGAGATCGACGACGCGCAGTGGGAGCTCCTGACCGCGTCCGACGCGATCGTCTTCGGCGCCCCGACCTACATGGGCACCGCCTCCGGCGCCTTCCACGTCTTCGCCGAGGCCACCTCGAAGATCTGGTTCGCGGCCGGCTGGCAGGACAAGGTCGCCGCGGGCTTCACCAACTCCGGCTCCAAGTCCGGAGACAAGGGCAACACCCTCGACTACTTCCAGACCCTGGCCTCGCAGCACGGCATGAGCTGGGTCAACCTGGGCCTGAAGCCGGGCTGGAACTCCAGCACCGGTTCCGAGAACGACATCAACCGCCTCGGCTTCTTCGACGGCGCGGCCGCCCAGTCCAACGGTGACCAGGGCCCCGAGTTCGTCCACAAGGCCGACATCGCCACCGCCGAGCACCTCGGCGCCCGCGTCACCGAGCAGACCCGTGTCCTGCTCGCGGGCCGCGCGGCCCTGGCCGGGGTCTGACCGGCTGACGTACCGCCCAGCTGCCGGGCGCTGCCCGCCCGGCACGGGTGCGGTACGCGGAAACGGGCGGGGGCACGGTCGGGGGGGGGGGGGGGGCTACCGGGGGCGGCCGCACCGGCGGCCGCACCGGGGGCGGGGCCGGGCCCCGCCGCCAGGGCGGGCAGGTAGGGCAGGACGCCCGTACGG
>NZ_JBHXKA010000194.1:0-11015 GCF_042722885.1 Streptomyces sp. NPDC058401 | reverse complement strand
GGATCCGTACGGATCCCGGGCCCCTCCTCGTGTCCTCGTGTCCTCGTGTGAAGCCCGCGGCCCGGCCGGGTCAGATCCAGCCGCGCCTGCCCGCCTCCAGCCCCGCCTCGAAACGGCTGCCTGCCCCCAGCCGTTCCATCAGCCCCGCCATCTGCCGGCGGACGGTGCGCAGGGAGAGGCCCAGCCGCTTCCCGGCCGCCTCGTCGGTGAGCCCGCCGGCCAGCAGTTTGAGCAACTCCCGCTCGGTCGCGTTGAGTTCCTCGTCGTCGGCGCGGCTCCGGGTGTCCGCCCCCAGCGGTACGGCGGCCTGCCAGGCCCGCTCGAACAAGGAGACCAGCGAGCTCACCATGCCGGGCGAAGTGGTGCACAGGGCGCCCGCCCGGCTGTTGTCGGGGTCCACGGGGACCAGAGCGGTGGTCCGGTCGACGACGAGCAGCCTGGGCGGCACGATCGGGCTGGTGCGCACCTCGCCGCCCAGGTCCGTCATCCAGCGCGCGTAGGCGTGGGTGGCGGGATCGTTGCGCACACTGTCCTGGTAGAGCGTCCTCATCGACACCCCCCGGCCCAGCAGGTCCTCGTCCAGCGGGCGCGAGGCGTCGAGGCCCGCCTGCGACTGCGCGCCCCCGGGCATGATGGACAGGCATTCCTCGCGGAGGTCGCGGGTCAGCTCGCGCAGCCGGTCCTGGACGGAGTCCAGTCCGACGAGCCGCTCGAAGGCGTCCACGTCCCGCTCCGGGCGGGCCGATTCGAGCCCGGCCACCATCCGTGCCACGGCCGCCTTGCCGCGCATCAGCTCCTCCTGGCGGCGCAGCACCTCGGCTTCCTGCCTGCGCAGGATCATCTCCAGGCCGACGTCCGGGCTGACGGTACGCAGCGCTCCCGGTACGTCCCGGGAGGGCTGGAGCAGCTCCAGGTCGATCAGCCGGTCCAGGCCGGCGCGTACTTCCGCCTCCGGGAGTTCCAGCGCGAGACACAACTCGGCTACTCCTGCGCTTGGTTCATCCAGCAGTCCTCGGTAGACCGCTTCCACGGACCGGCCCAGACCAAGTGTTTCCAACATGTCGATTCCCCCAAATCGAGCAACCGCGGGACCATCCTTCAGATGTCGCGCGGTGGGATGCATCCCCTGCACCGATTGTCCTTGCCGGGGGAGGTGATCTGCAAGATCGTTACGGTGGGGTGGCATCAAGGTGCCCGCACCTTGATGCCAGTCGGCAGCCCTTCCGGGGGCGTTCGGGGGCGGACAGGATGGTGTTCACCGGAAGGGAGCGGGGCCGCGGAAAGGGCCCGGATCCCCGGCCGGGAAACGCGTCAGAGCCCATCCGATCCTTCAGGGAGTTTCCGATGTCCAGGTCCGCCCGTATCGTCGCCGCAGTGCTCGCCCCCGCCGCCTTCACGGTCCTCTTCACCGTGACGGGGTCGGGCTTCGGCGGCGGGATGGGCTGGGACGCCCCGGCGCCCACCACGGTCGCCGCTCCGGCCGGCTCCGCGGTCGGCGCTCCGGCGGTCGGCACGAACGGGATGGGCTGGGACTAGCGATGCACATGATCGTCATCCTGTTGGCCGGCGGCGGGTCCGAAAGCCCGGACCGCATGGCTCTGCTGGAGGACTTACTGTGGGCCCACGCCGATCCGGAAGTGGACCTCGAACACCTCAGGGTGCGCCGGACCCGCAACGGCTTGGAGGCAGTCGCCCTGATGGGCGGCACATCCGAAGCCCGCGCCCAGCTCGGCGCACGGACCCTCCTGGAACGGGCCGGCAACGCCCTGGCGGCCCAGGGCTACACGGTGGCCGCGCCCCCGCTCGGCTGACGGCGACGGCCGTCGGGGATTGCGCTGCCGCGAGGCGGCTCCCCATCTGACACCGGCCCCTGTCGTACCTGACCAGGCTCTGTCGTATCCGACCGGCCCCTGACGCACCTGACCGGCCGATGCCGTACCTGATCGTTCTCTCCCTTACCTGAACGGCCCCTGCCCCACCGGTCGTTCCCCACCTGGTCGTTCCCCGCCCCGCCCGGCCGTCACGAGGCCGCCCGTCGTGGCGCCCGTGACCCCCCGCGGTGTCCTTCCCACTGTCGTACCCGCGTGCCGCCCGACCGCCCCCGGCCGTCGTGACCAGGCCGCACGCCTCCAGAGCCTCCGCAATACCCCACTTCGCTTCGCTCATCCATGTCTTCACACACAGGAGTTCTGTCATGCGCATGTCCAATAAGGCCGTCCGTACCGCCACCCGCACCGCCCTGGTGGCCACCTCTCTCGCCGCGGTGGCGCTCGGTGGCACGCTCCCCTCCCACGCCGCCACGCCCCCGGAGGCCCGTGCCGTCACACTGGCCGCGGCCACCTCGACCCTGGGCGGCCAGATCACCCAGAGCGAGATACTCCAGCGGGCCCAGACCTGGGTCGACGCACAGGTTCCGTACAACCAGGGGGCCACCTACCGGGACCCGCAGGGCCGGCCCTACCGCACCGACTGCTCCGGTCTGGTCTCCATGGCCTGGCACCTCAACGCCGGGATCGGCGCCGTCACCGGGACCCTGCCCAACTACTCCACCAAGCTCGCCAGCCTGGACGAGCTCCAGCCCGGCGACGCCCTCAACAACGTCTCCTCCCACGTCGTGCTGTTCGACAAGTGGACCGACTCCTCGCATACCGAGATGTGGATCTACGAGCACGCCAAGAGGGACACCAACGCCCGCCACGTCAAGACCACCAGGAGCTCCATCGTCGGTCAGGGCATGAGCGGCTACCGCTACAACAAGGTGGTCGAGTCCCCGGTCGCGGTTCCCGACAAGGGCATGACCGACGTGACGTCGGTCGGGGACATCACCGGGGACGGCGTCGGCGACGTGATCGCCGTGGACGCCACGACCGGCGAGCTCTTCCGCTACTCCGGCCCCAACTTCACCGGCGGCACCGCCCGCGTCAAGATCGGCAGCAACTGGGACACCATGGGCGACCTGGTGGGTGTGGGCGACCAGAACGGCGACGGCGTGGGCGACATCATCGCCACCGAGGCCACGACGGGCGACCTCTACCGCTACAACGGCCCCTCGTTCGCCGGCGGCACGCGGACCAAGATCGGGTCGAACTGGGACTCCATGCACGGCATGACCTCGGTCGGCGACCTCACGGGCGACGGCAAGAGCGACATCCTCGCGATCGAGTCGAGCACCGGCGATCTGTACCGCTACTCCGGTCCGTCGTTCACGGGCGGCTCCGCGGTCAAGATCGGAACCGGGTGGAACGTCTACGACCGGCTGGTCGGCGTCGGCGACCTCACGGGCGACGGCAAGAGCGACATCGTCGCGGTCGAGACGGAGACCGGCGATCTGTACCGCTACTCCGGCCCCTCGTTCAACGGCGGCAGCCGGGTCAAGATCGGCACCAACTGGGACCAGATGGTCAACCTGACCGGCCCCGGCGACCTGAACAAGGACGGCGTCCCGGACCTCCTCGCGGTCAACGCGTCCACCGGGTTCCTCTTCCGCTACTCCGGCCCCGACTTCAACGGCGGCGCCGCGGTGAAGATCGGCACCAAGTGGTAGTCCGCCCGGTCTGATCCGGTCCCCGAGACCACCCTCCCCGCACGGCGGGGCCGCCCCCGGCCACCTCGGCCCCGGCCCCGCCGTGCCCCCTGCCTGCGGCCGTCCGCCGCCGCCCCGCTCTTCCCTGCTCCGCCCTCCCGCGAGAACCCCGAGGTCTGTCTGTCATGCGTCCGCTCTTCCGGAAGAAGTCCGTCCTGCTGGCCCTGGTCGCCGCCCCCGTCGCCGCCCTGACCATCCCCCTGCTGACCGCCGCTCCCGCCGCGGCCGCCTCCATAGCCACCTGGGACAAGGTCGCCCAGTGCGAGAGCACCGGGAACTGGGCCAGCAACACCGGCCACGGCTTCTACGGAGGACTCCAGTTCACCAAGTCCACCTGGGAGGCCTTCGGCGGCACCAAGTACGCGGCGTACGCCCACCAGGCGACCAAGGAACAGCAGATCCGCATAGCCGAGAAGGTCCTCGCCACCCAGGGCCAGGGAGCCTGGCCGAACTGCGGCCCGGCCGCCAACCTCGGCGCCGACCACGCCGACCCCTACCCGTCCGAACCCGAGGGCCCGCAGGGCCAGATGACCAACCTGACCGGCGTCGGTGACCTGACCGGCGACGGGAAGGGCGACATGGTCGCCGTCGAAGTGGACAGCGGAGACCTCTACCGGTACTCGGGCCCGAACTTCAGCGGTGCCTCCGGCGCCCGGGTCAAGCTGGGCTTCGGCTGGAACAGCATGAGCGAGATCGTCGGCATCGGGGACGTGACCGGTGACGGCAAGGGCGACCTCCTCGCCGTGGAGAAGAACACCGGGGACCTGTACCGCTACGCGGGCCCCACCTTCGGCGGCTCCTCCCGGGTCAAGGTCGGCACCAACTGGGACACGATGAAGAACATCACCTCGGTCGGGGACGTGACCGGTGACGGCCAGGGCGACATCATCGCGGTCGAGAAGAGCTCCGGAGACCTGTACCGCTACTCGGGCCCGTCCTACACGGGCGGCTCCGCGGTCAAGATCGGCACGGGCTGGAACATCTACTCCTCGATCACCGGAATCGGCGACGTGACGGGTGACGGCAAGGCGGACATCGTGGCGGTCAACGCCACGACCGGCGATCTGAACCGCTACTCCGGCCCCTCGTACACCGGCTCTTCCATGGTCAAGGTCGGCTCCAACTGGGACTCGATGCGCTCGCTGGCCGGTGTCGGCGATGTGACCGGCGACGGCAAGGGCGACCTGGTGGCCGTCGAGAAGGCCAACGGCAACCTCTACCGGTACACCGGCCCGACCTTCGCGGGCGGCAGCCGCACCCAGATCGGCACCAACTGGTAGCAGCGCGGCGTCGCGTGGGAAGCCCCCGCCCCGCCGCCCCGCCACTCGGGCCGAACCCCGCCGCCCTCGGCCCGCGGCGCCCTCGGCCCCGCCTCCCGACCCCTTCCTGGAGCCCCAGCATGTCCCGTCGCCCCACCGCCCTCTGGGCCGCCGCCGCCGGCTCGGCGGTCCTCGCTCTCGCCGCCCTCGCGGTCGGCGCCGTCCCGGCCCAGGCCGACACGGTCAGCGCCTCCACCGCCCCGCCCCTGCGCTTCGTCAGCTACAACATCTGCGGCAACGTCTGCTCCGGCGCCTCGTACGACCAGCAGAAGCGGATCGACAGCATCGTCGCCCAGGCGGCCGTCACCACCTGGAACGCGGACCAGATCTTCCTCCAGGAGGTGTGCCGCCCGCAGTACGACGAGGTCCTCAAGCGCCTGGCGCCCCTGGGGTTCCACGGCTCGTACAGTGCGACCCTGACCGGGAACCCGTCGGTCTGCGGCGGTCACGACTACGGCAACGCGGTACTCGTCAGGGGGCCGGTCTCCGAGTCCGTGGAACTGGACCTGACGGTCGGCGGAGAGAGCGAGCCGATCAAGGTTCCGTGCGTGAAGAACCAGGTGCAGAACCGGGTCAACTGGGCCTGCTCGGTGCATCTCTACTGGGACAACGGGACGCTCGCCGCGCCGGAGGCCGAGCGGCTGGCGACCCAGGCCAAGGCCTGGCAGGACCAGGGCATACCGGTGGTGCTCGGCGGCGACTTCAACCACTCGCCCCGCACCTCCACGCTCACCCCGCTCTACGACACGGGCATCAACGACAACGCCCGCGGCACCTTCATCGAGGCGGACGAGACCGACGGCGAGTTCTTCGACCCGGCCGCCTGCACGGTGGGCCAGGAGCAGCGCTGCCGCTCCGGCGAACCGACCCGGGACGGCAAGAAGCTCGACTACGTCCTCTTCAGCTCGAAGCACTTCAAGTCACCGAAGGGCGACGTGCTTGCGCTCGACCCCTCCGTCTCGGACCACCAGATGGTCCGGGGTGCGGCCACCTGGGCCGACTGCGGGCCCTTCACACCGGCCGCCGGTGCGCTCTTCAGCCGGGACGCGTCCGGCGCGCTGTTCCGCTACTCCGGCCGCGGGGGCAGCCTGGCCGCCGCGTGCAAGACCGGCAGCGGCTGGCAGAGCATCGCGCGGGTGGTGCGCCTGAACGGTACGTCCACCCTCGCGGCCGTCGACTCCGCGGGCGGGCTGTGGCACTACCCGGCCGATGCGACCGGCGCCTACTCGGGATCGACCCGGGTCTCCGCGGGCACCGGCTGGGGAGCCTGGGACAAGCTGGTCTCGCCCGGCGACTTCTCCGGCGACGGCCGGGCCGACCTGATCACCCGCGACGCGGACGGAGGCCTGTGGCTCCACAAGGGCACGGCGGCCGCCGCCTACGCGGCTCCGGTGAAGATCGGTACGAACTGGGGCATCTACGCCGACCTGTTCTCGCCCGGCGACTTCACCGGTGACGGCCGGACCGACCTGATCGGGCGTGAGCCCGCCGGGGACCTGTACCTGTACAAGGGCGACGGCGCGGGCGGGTACGCGCCCCGGCTGAAGATCGGCTCGGGCACGGCCGGATACGACGCGGTGCTCTCGCCCGGCGACATCACCGCCGACGGCAAGGCCGACCTGCTGGCCCGGGACACCGCCGGCGGACTCTTCCTGCTGAAGGGCAACAGCACGGGAGACGGCTTCGGGGCCCCGGCCAAAGTGGGCAGCGGCTACCCGGCCGGCGGAATGCTGTTCTGATCCGCAGGCGGGGCGGGCCACCGCCTGCGCGCCCCGCCCGTGACACGCCACCGCCCCCGACCGGGAACCCGGTCGGGGGCGGTGGCGTGATGCCGGTGGCCGCGTGGTGGCGGGGCCTCAGAGTCCCTGGACCAGGCCCTTGAGGAGGGCCGCCGAGGTCAGCTCGGCCGGGGCGGGGCCGGCGTGGAAGAAGCCGACGTTGTCGGAGTTTTCGGCGGACAGCTTGCGCAGGAAGTCGAAGGCCTTGGCTTCGTGCTCGCCGAAGGCGACGAACTGCCAGTGGATGCCGGGGGCGGTGGTGGCCGCCTCGGCGATCGCCTCGCGGGCCGGGCGGACGCTGTCGGGCGCACCGTCCGTCTGGAACACGACCAGGGCCGGGCCCTCGCCGCCGTCCTTCTGGTAGCGCTCGACGACGGCCTCGACGGCCACGTGGTAGCTGGTGCGGCCCATCCGGCCGAGCTCCGCGTGCCGGGCCTCGACCCAGGCCCCGTCGTACGCGTCGAGGGACAGGTCGGCCGTGCCGTCCAGCTCGGTGGAGAAGAACACCGTACGGACGGTGGCCTCTTCGTCGAGGTGGGCGGCGAGGGCGAGGGCGTGGTCGGCGAGGTGCTGGACGCTGCCGTCCTTGTAGAACGGACGCATCGAGCCCGACCGGTCGAGCACGAGGAACACGGTGGCGCGGGCGCCCGCCTTCCCCTTGGTGCGCAGGACCTGTCCGGCGGCCTTGTACGCGGCTGCGAGCGGGGGCGCCTGCCGCTTGAGGGCGGCGAGGTCGTGCGCGGGGCCGCCTGCGGCGGCGTCGGCGGGGAGGAGGTCGGCCTCGGCCGCCGGGGCGGACTCTGCGTCGGGGGCGGCCGCCACCGGCTCGGGCTCGATCTCGACCTCGGGCTCGACCTCGGTGATGGCCTCCGCCTCGGCGACGATGGCCTCCGCCTCGGCGACGACCTCGGCCTCGGCCGCGACGGCCTCCGCCTCGGTGATGGCCTCGGCCTCGGCCTCGGCCGTGACGGGCTCCGGCTCGGCGGTCTCCGTGGCCTGCGCCTGCGGCGCGGCCACGGGCTCGGGCTCGGTGAGGGGTTCGGCCTCGGCCGTGACGGGCTCCGCCTCGGGCTCGGGGTTCGCGTCCGGGGTGGTTACGTCGGCCTGCGGCTCGGTGTCCGCCTCGGCGGCCTCCGGCTCCGGCTCGGCCTCCGCGGTGAGCGGCTCGGCTTCCGCCTCCGGCTCCGCCTCGGGGGCGGCTGCCTCGGGCTCGGCCTCTGCGGCCGGAGCGGTGATCGCCTCGGGCTCGGCCTCTGCGGCCGGAGCGGTGATCGCCTCGGGCTCGGCGTCTGCCTCGACCTCGGGCTCGGCCTTGGGCTCGCTCGCGGCTGCTTCGGCCGCCGGCTCAGCCGAGACCTCGGCTTCGACCTTGACCTCGGCTTCGGCCTCGGGCTCCGTCACGGCGGCCTCGGCCGCGAGCGGCTCCGGGGTGGTGGCGGGCTCCGGTGCTGCCTCGGGGGCCTCTTCTGCGGCGGCCGCGGTCTCGGCGACCGGGGCCTCAGCCTCGGCGACCGGTTCCGCTTCGGCGGCGACGGGCTCCGCTTCCGCGGCGGCCGGGGTCGGCGCCGGGGTGGACGGGGAACCCCCGGAGGGGGACCGGCGGGCCTCCGGGACCGTGGGGTCCGGGTTGGGGGCCGGGGCCGGGGCGGTGAGCACCGTGCCCGGTTCGCGGTCCCGGGGGGAGGACTGCGGGGGAACGGTGGGGTTGTCGAAGGAGGCGGCGACCAGTTCGGCGGCCGCGTCCAGGGGGGTGCGTTCGGTCTGGCTCGGGAGGGCCGCCGAAGTGGCGCCGGTCGTCTCCGGAACCTGTTCCGTAGTCCGTCCGAACACCTTGCGCAACAAGCTCCGAATACCCATGGGCCAGGCCTTTCGCATGAGTGCGTGCGTCATTTGTCCGTGAGGCGCGGTAGATCCCTGCCCAGAGTGGACACGTAAGGTTATCGGCCCCTTGGCTGGAACTTCGGGAGGGGCACCTTTCGTGGCGCCCGCGGCCCAAACACACCCGTTCCGCCCCTGAACTGCCGCTCCGACGTGCCGGATTCACCGGCCGTTCATCCATCGGCCGCCGCTTCGGCGCAACCCGCCCATAGCGTCACCGACGGATGGTTCCGACACGTTGTCGGGGACCGTGCATCTACGGAGGACACTCGTGCGCAAGCTCCTGCCGCTCATCGGCACTTCCCACGGGGGCGGCCGTTCCGCTCTCACCTGCCGCTACCGCTGCGGCGACGCCTGCTTCCACGAGGTGCCGAACACCAGTGACAACGAGTACGTCGGCGACGTCATAGCCCGCGCCTACTCCCGCCGCGCGATGCTCCGCTCCGCCGCGGTCGTCACAGTCGCCTCGGCCGCCGGTACCGCCCTCACGCTGAGCGGCAACGGCTCCGCCGCCTCCGCCGACCCCACCGCCGACGCGCAGCGCGCCGGCGCCGCCGGGGTCAACGCGCAGGGTGCCCGCGGCCTGCGCTTCAAGCCCGTCGCGCCGAACACCGTCGACCAGGTCACGATCCCCGAGGGCCACGAGCAGAACGTGGTCATCCGCTGGGGCGACCCGATCGTCAAGGGCGCGCCGGGCTTCAACCCGGACAAGCAGACCGCCGCCGCCCAGGCCGGTCAGTTCGGCTACAACAACGACTTCCTCAGCCTGCTCCCGCTCGGCGGCGACTACGAGCGCCAGCAGCTGCTCGTGGCCAACCACGAGTACACGGACGAGAACCTCATGTTCAAGGCGTACGACCCGGCCAACCCGACCCGCGAGCAGGTCGAGATCGCCTGGGCCGCGCACGGCCTGTCCGTGGTCGCGGTCCAGGAGGACCACCGCAGCGGCAAGCTGACGGCCATCAGCCGCCACCGCCTCAACCGCCGCCTGACCGCCACCAGCGAGTTCCGGCTGACCGGTCCGGCCGCCGGCACCGACCTGGTGAAGACCTCGGTCGACGCCACCGGCACCAAGGTGCTCGGCACCCTCAACAACTGCGCCGGCGGCACCACCCCGTGGGGCACCACCCTCCACGGCGAGGAGAACTTCAACCAGTACTTCGGCAACGCCGGCCTGGTCACCGAGCCCACCCAGGCGGCCCGCCTGAAGCGCTACGGCGTGACCGCAGGCGCCACCGAGCGCAAGTGGGAGCGGTTCGACAAGCGCTTCGACGTCGCCCAGGAGCCCAACGAGTCGCACCGCTTCGGCTGGGTCGTCGAGCTGGACCCGTACGACGTGAACTCCGTCCCGCGCAAGCGCACCGCCCTCGGCCGCTTCAAGCACGAGGCCGCGCAGCCCCGCCTGACCGAGGACGGCCGCCCCGTCGTCTACATGGGCGACGACGAGCGCTTCGACTACTTCTACAAGTTCGTCTCGTCGAAGCAGATGAAGAAGGGCGACTCGCGCGCGGCGAAGGAGCACAACCTCACGCTGCTCGACGAGGGCACCCTCTACGTCGCCAGGCTCACCGGCGACACCCCGGCCGCGGAGATCGACGGCACCGGCAAGCTCCCCTCCGACGGCGAGTTCGACGGTTCCGGCGTCTGGATCAAGCTCCTCACCTCCGCTCCCACCGGGAACGTCTCGCACGTCGAGGGCATGACCGCCGAAGAGGTGTCCGTCTTCACGCGCCTCGCCGGTGACAAGGTCGGCGCGACCAAGATGGACCGTCCCGAGGACGTGGAGCCGTCCCCGCGCACCGGCCGCGTCTACATCGCGCTCACGAACAACACGGACCGCGGCAAGCCCGGCAAGGAAGGCGCCACCGAGGCCAACCCGCGCAACCTGAACAAGCACGGCCAGATCCTGGAGCTCGCCGAGAACTTCGACGACCCGGCCGGCGACGGCTTCGCCTGGCGCCTCTTCCTGGTCGCGGGTGACCCGAACGACCCGGCCACCTACTTCGCGGGCTTCCCGAAGGACAAGGTCAGCCCGATCTCCTGCCCGGACAACGTGGCCTTCGACCCGCACGGCAACCTGTGGATCTCCACCGACGGCAACCAGCTCGGCTCGCACGACGGCCTGTTCGGCGTCGCGACCGCAGGTGAGCGCCGTGGTGAGCTGAAGCAGTTCCTGACCGTTCCGCGCGGCGCCGAGACCTGTGGCCCGCTCATCCAGGACAAGCGCGTCCTGGTGTCCGTGCAGCACCCGGGCGAGATCGACGGTGCGTCCGTCGAGAAGCCGCAGTCGGTGTGGCCCGACGGTCCCGGCAAGATCGTCCGCCCGGCGGTCGTGTCGGTCTGGCGCAAGGACGGCAAGAACATCGGCGTCTGACGCCCGGCCGTGGTGAGTTGACCCGAGCGGGGGCGGGGGATTTTTGAAGGGGAAAAAACACCGCCCCCCCACAAAAGCCGGGC
>NZ_JBHXKA010000193.1:0-11063 GCF_042722885.1 Streptomyces sp. NPDC058401 | reverse complement strand
CCTCCTGTCCTGCTCCCTGTCCGGCTCCTGTCCTGCCGGACGGGCGGGCGGGCGGGCGGGCGGGCTACAGTCGCTGCCAGAGCGCCGGGACCACCGGCGGCTCCCAGCCCGTCTGGGCCTGGTGGCCCTGGATGCAGCGGTAGTTCGCGCCGCCGTAGGTGACGGTGGCGCCGGCCGCGTAGACGGAGCCGGCCTTCCAGGTGCCGCCGGGCTCGGGGTCACCCGGTCCGGGGCCCGGGCCCGGGTCGGTTCCGGTGACCTTGAGGGTCAGACCGTAGGTGGACAGGATCGGGTTCAGCGGCTGGAAGAAGGTGGTTCCCCCGCTGGAGCAGTTGCCGGAGCCGCCCGAGGTCACGCCCTGGGCCTGGCTGCCGGAGATGTAGGAGCCGCCGGAGTCACCGGGCTCGGCGCAGACCGTCGTACGGGTGACGCCGGAAATGGTGCCCTCGGGGTAGGTGACGCTGGTGTTGTGCTGCTGGACGGTCCCGCAGTGCCAGCCGGTGGTCGATCCGGAGCGGCACACCGAGGCCCCGACGGGTTGCAGCACCGAGCCGGTGACCTGCACGTTCGCCCCGCCGCTGCCCTTGACGTAGGGGGTGGAGGTCCAGTTGGCGTTCGCCGCCACCCAGGCCATGTCGTTGCCGGGGAAGATCGAGGCCTGGAAGGAGCCCTGGGCGACCTGGTTGAAACCGCTGGTGGTGGTGCCGGCCCGTCCGCAGTGCCCGGCGGTGGCGAAGCCGTTCACCGTTCCCTTGGTGATCGGGAAGCCCACGGAGCAGCGGCCGCTGCCGTTCATGTAGTAGGCGTCCCCGCCGCGCAGGTCGTACAGCGGGCGCGGGGCCTCGGCGGTACGGACCACCGTGACCAGTGCGGCGTCGGTCCCGGTGGCCGCCAGCAGGTCGGCCGCCGCCCCGGGCCGGGTCTCCTCGACGACCAGGGTGTTGCCGCGCGGGTCGACGTAGCGGACCGGGGTCCCGGCGGTGGCCACCCGGTCCAGCGCGGCCTTCGCGGTGTCCAGGTCGGACAGGGAGCGGCTGACCAGTTTCGCCCGGGCCCCGGTGGCCCGTATCGCGGCGGTGTCGGCGGCCCGGGTCGTGGCCACGGTCAGGGTTCCGGCGTCGGCGCCGTCCAGCCAGGCTCCGGCGAAAGCCGGGCCGAGCCGGTCCTGCAGCCGGGCGGCGGTGGCCCCGGCCTCGGCCTCGTGGGCCAGACGGGCCTTGGCCTGTGTGGGGGTCAGGCCGAGGTCGCGCTGCATGGCGGTGAGCAGCTCGGGAGGAGCGTCGGCGGTGCGCAGGGTGGCCGAGGCCGACTTCTGCGGCCGCGCGGTGCCGGCGGAGTCCGCGGGGGCGGCGGTGGCAGCGGCGCCGGTGGCGGCGAGCAGCAGCCCGGCGGCGGCCAGGGCGGTACACGCCGCGCGGGCGTGTCGCTTGAGCATGGGGGATCTCCTCGGTTCGGTGGGGGTCAGCGACACCGTAGGAATCCGAACGCCCCTGCGGGAGATACCGGTTGGCCCCTCCCCCGGTGTTATGGCCGCGCCTCGGCTCCTCCGCCTACGCCCGTTCCGCCAGTGCTGTGGCGACCGCGGTAGTGGCTGCGGCTGCCGCTGCCGCTGCTGCGGCCGCGGCCGCGGACGACCGGGCCAGCGCCTCCGTGTGAGCGTCCCGGGCGTGCTCCAGCACCGCTGCCGCCCGGGCCGCTGCCCGCGCCGCGGGATGCCAGCCCAGCAGGTGCCTCCAGACCAGCGGGCTCCCGGCGAGCGGCCGGGTGACCAGCCCGGGGGTCACGGGGAAGGTCGCCCGGCAGAGCCCCACGGCCCGCCCGACCTGGACGAGGTGCACGCACGAAGCCGTGTCCGTTTCGTACACGCACGCCGGGGTGAATCCGGCGCGCACGCACGCCGCCGCGAAGCAGTCCCCGAAGCATCCGTCGCCCGGTACGTCGGTCCAGGCCTCGGCGGCCAGCTCCGCCAGCTCGATCCACGGCCGCTGCGCCAGCGGGTGGCCCTCGGCCAGCATCACGTGCACGGGATCCCGCGCCACCTCCCTCCACGCGAGCCGCCCCGGCTCCGGCGGGGCGCTCTCCCCGCACACCCCGACCAGGGCGAAGTCCAGCCTGCCGGCGGCCACTCCCCCGGCAACCTCGCGTTCCGACCACGAGGTGTACGTGGTCACCGTCACCCCGGGCTCCTGCCGGACGATCCGGTCCACGAGCCCGCCCAGCAGCGGCCCGTGCGTCCCCCCGAGCCGGTAGCCGACCGCGCCCTGCCGGGCGAAGCGCACCGCTTCCTCCTGGAGCTCGCACACGGCCGGCAGGACGACGCGGGCCCGCTCCAGCACCAGATCCCCGAGCGCGGTGGCCCGTACGCCTTCCCGCCCCCGGACGAAGAGCGGCCCGTCCAGCGCCCGCTCGATCCGTTTGAGCTGGGCGCTCAGAGCGGGCTGAGTGAGCCCCAGCACGGTGGCCGCGCGGGTCAGGCTGCCGGCGTCGGCGACCGCTCTGACGATCTTGAGGTGCCTCAACTCCAGGTCCATGCCCCGAGCTTGGTCCAGACCTACGGGACTGCGCTACGGGTCCGCCGCATCCGGAATCGACCAGAGCCGGCTCAGCGGGGCTTGCGGATCCGCAGGACGGCCCGGTCGTAGGTGAAGGTGAAGCCTCCGTCCGGGACGGCGAACTGGTCGGTCAGGTACCTCTCCACCTCTGTGCGGGAAGGCCGGGAGGGCCGGTCAGACGGGGAAGGCCGGGAAGCCCGGGAAGCCCGGGAAGCGAACGTACCGGGCGGGACGGCACCCAGCATGAACTCGGCGAGATCCAGGGCGTGGGCCAGGTCCGGCGGCCGGACCTCGTCGAGGGGCGCGGTGAGCACCGTGGCCGTCGGGCAGGCGCGGCGCAGCTCCGCACCGAGGAGGGGGTTCGGCTCGATCGCCGTGACCCCGTCGAAGTGGGGGGCCAGGCGGCGGGTGTGGGAGCCGTCGCCCGCCCCGACATCGATCAGGAGACGGCGCCGGGGCATCGCCTTCGCGATCCCTTCCACGTGATCCCGGCCGGGGTCCGCCTGAGCGCAGGCGGCCAGGAAGTTCTGCAAGGCGTGGCGGTAGTCGGCGGCTCGCGGATCGGCCGGGCGGATCGGTGCCGGAGTTGTGGCCGGGAGGCGTGGCAGGGGTGGACATCCGGGGAATCCCTTCCCTGGACCGTCGTACGGCGGTGCGCGGCTCGCACGCCTACCCAACGCGCGTGGGGTCGCCCGGGTCACCGATTGCCCGCCCGGGTCACCGATTGCCTCGCCCAGGTCACCGATTGCCTCGCCCAGGCACTCACGCCCAGGGGTCGAGGGCGAGTTTGCCGGTGGTCTTGCGGGATTCGAGCTGCTGGAGGACCTTCGGGCCGTCCGCCAGGGCGTGCACCTCCGGGGTGCCCGGCGGGTAGACGCCGGCGGCGATCAGGGAACGCAGCTCCGTCAGGAGGCCGGCGAGGATCTGCGGTGCCTCGGTGGCCATCGAACCGATGTGGAGGCCCTTGATCTGGACCCGGTGGGTGAACACCAGGTCGTGGGTGGAGATGTCGGCGTGACCCGAGACCACACCGAAGACGACGACGGAGCCGGTGACGGGACGGGTCACGGCGAGGCTGTCGCGGAAGGTGGCCCGACCGACCGATTCCAGGGTGATGTCGACGCCCCCGGGGGCCAGCGCGAGGACTTCCCCGGCGAGGTCGGGGCGGTCGGAGTCGAGGACGTGGGCGGCCCCGAGCGCCAGGACGGTCTCGCGCTTCGACGCGGAGGCGGTGGCGATGACCGTGGCCCCGTAGTGGTGGGCGAGCCGCACGGCGGCCTGTCCGACCCCGCCCGCCGCCGCGTGGATCAGTACCGTGTCGCCTCGCTCGATGCCGCCCAGCGGCTTCAGGGCGGCCAGGGCGGTCGCCCAGTTCAGTACCAGGCCGAGGGATTCGGCGTCGCTCCAGCCTTCGGGGACCGGTAGGGCGCCCGCCGCCGGCATGGTCATGTACTGGGCGAAGGCGCCGTAGCCGGTACCGATGACGTGGGTGCCCACCGGCAGCGGAGCCTCGACACCGGGGCCGACCGCCACGATCTCACCGGCGGCTTCGAAGCCCGCCGTGTACGGCGCGGCCGGGCCGCCTTCGTAGGTGCCGTACGCCTGCATGACATCGGCGAAGTTGACCCCCGCAGCACCGACGCGGATCAGGTACGCGCCGGGGCCGGCGACCGGGACGGGGCGGTCGGAGGTCGGGATCAGGTCCTTCGGGCCCTTCAGGGACTGCTGGACGAGAGCCTGCATGAGCGGCGTGTTCGTGGTCATGTGGAGGACCGTAGAAGCTTGCCGTAAGCGGCAAGGTCAAGCCCCGTTCCGCGCGGCGCCCAGAAAGGCGTCCAAGGCGGACTGCTGGGCGGCCAGGGAGGCGGCCCGTTCGGCGAGGCGGTCCCGGTACTCCTCCACCTCGGCGAGGAACTCGGCGCAGATGCCGTGGGGGCCGGTGGAGGGGGTGAGGTGGGGCAGGAGCTCCCTGACGAGCCGTACGGGCAGGCCGGACTCCAGCAGGGAGCGGATCACGCGGACGCGGTCCAGTACTTCGGCGGAGTAGAGCCGGTACCCGTTCGCGCACCTTTCGGGGGCGATCAGCCCCTCCTCCTCGTAGTGTCTGAGCGCCCGGGCGCTGACCCCGCCGGCTCTGGCGGCTTCACTGATCTTCAAGGAGTCCACGGGAGGCCCAACGCCCCGGCGGGACGGGGTGTTCCGGCACGGTTCCGGACCACGGGTGACGGCTGGGTCGTCTCTTTCGGATCTTGTCGGCCGAGCCCGCGGCGTCTGGTGCCGTGCCTGGGCGTGCTGTCGGGGCGTTCGCGTACTGGGCGTACGTGAGCGCCCCGGCAGTGCGGCCAGGTGCGGTGCCAGGCGTCGCGTGCCCGGCAAGATCCGAAAGAGACGACCTAAGCGTCGAGGTGTTGCTCCAGGTGGGCGAGGGCCGTGGCGGGGTCTTCGGCGAAGGAGACCAGGTCGGTCAGGGGCACGGGGAGGAAGCCCTCGTCCTCCATGCGCTGGAACTGGATCTTGAGGCCGTCGTAGAACCCCTCCGTGTTGAGGAGCACCACCGGCTTCCTGGTCTTCCCGTGCTTCTTGAGCTCGAGGATCTCGGTCGCCTCGTCCAGCGTCCCGGTACCGCCGACCAGGATGGCGACCGCGTCGGCCTTGGCCAGGAGGAGCGCCTTGCGTTCGGCGAGGTCGGCGGCGATCACCATCTCGTCGGCGTTCTTACGGGCCTTCGCCGCGAGGAAGTCGACCGAGACGCCGACGAGCCGCCCGCCCGCCGCCTGGACTCCGTCCGCGACCACCTTCATCAGGCCGCTCTCGGAGCCGCCCCACACCAGCGTGTGGCCGCCCTTGCCGAGGAGCTCGGCGAACTCCCGGGCGGGGCGCGTGTAGCGCTCGTCGAGGTCGGCGGCCGAGAGGAAGACGCAGATGTTCATGCGTCGAGGGTACGAGGCCCACGGGCCCGGACGTGGGGCCGGTCCGTGTCGCTTCGGGCTCCGGGCCCCTGCGCGGAGACGACGCTCCCGGCCGCGTCCGCCCGGAAGGTCCGGCGGTAGGCGGCGGGTGTGGTGCGCAGGGCTTCGTGGAAGCGCCGGCGCAGGTTGACGGCCGAGGAGAGACCGACCCGGTGCGCGATGGTCTCCACGGGCAGGTCGGTCTCCTCCAGCAGGGCCCGGGTGGCGGCGAGGCGCCGGTCCAGCAGCCAGCGGCCGGGGCTGATCCCCAGCTGCTCGGTGAAGCGCCGGGTGAGGGTACGGGCCGAGACCTGGGAGCGGGCCGCCATGTCGGCGACGCTGACCGGTTGGTCCAGCCTGGCGGTGAGCCATTCCAGCAGCGGGGCCAGCGAGTCGGTGACCGGCCCGGAGGTGGGCAGTTCGGCGTACTGCAGCTGGCAGCCCTCGCGGTGCGGGGGCATCACCATCTGGCGGGCGATGCGCAGGGCATACGCGGCGCCCTGGTCGGTGCGCACCAGGTGGAGGCAGAGGTCGACGCCGGCTGCGATCCGGCGCTGGTGGCGACGTCGCCGTGGTCCACGTACAGGACGGCGGGGTCGACCCGGACGCCCGGGAACCGGGCGGCCAGCTCCGGGGCCTGGGCCCAGTGGGTGGCGGCCCGTCGGTCGTCCAGCAGTCCGGCGGCGGCGAGCACGAAGGCGCCCGAGCAGATGCCGACGACCCGCGCGCCGCGGTGGTGCGCCCGGCGGACCGCGGCGATCACCTCGGCGGGCACCTCGGTGCCGGTGGGCTGCTGCCAGCCGGGGATCAGGACGGTGTCCGCGCGCTCCAGGGCGTCCAGGCCCGCCGTGACGAGGAGGTCGTATCCGGCTTGGGTCCGGACCGGGCCGGGGTGCTCCGTGCAGACCTCGAACGCGTAGCGGGCCGGGATGGCCGGGCTGTGGTCGGCGAACACCTCGGCCGCGCAGGCCAGCGGGAAGGTCGACTGCGGGGGTTGCAGCACGGCCACGACCCGGTGGAGCGCCGGGGGCTCGGACAGCGTACGAGGCGTCATGGCGCGAAAGTACCCCATCGTGTCGGTCAGGACACTGGAGGCAGAGATTGGTCTAGTCCAGCATCTTCGTGTGACCACCGTGAAGACGCCTCGCCAGCCGGCCCAGACCGATCCGCCCACCGCCCGGCCTCCGTTGTGGGACCGGCGATTCACCCTCTACTTCACCGCCCGCGCGGTCTCCCTGGTCGGCGACGCGATGATGCCGGTGGCCGCCGCGCTCGCGGTCGGTCCGCTGTACGGGATCTCCGGCGTCGGCCTGGTGCTCGGCACCTGGACGGGGACCTTCGTGCTCCTGGTCCTGTTCGGCGGGGTGTTCGCCGACCGGGTGGGCGCCCGCCGGATGATGGTCGGCGCGGACCTCGTCCGTGTGCTCACCCAGGGCGTGCTGGCCGCCGCGTTCTTCGCGGGGACACCGCCGTTCTGGCTGCTGGTGACCATGGCGGCCGTGGCGGGCGCGGCCGTCGCGATGTTCCAGCCGGGCGTGAACGGCATGGTTCCGCTGGTCGCGCGGGAGCCACAGCGCGCCAACGCCACGCTCAAGGTCGCCGACGCCCTGGCGCAGCTGCTCGGCCCGGCCCTGGCGGGGCTGTTGATCGTACTGACCGGCGCCGGGACCGTGTACGCGATCGACGCGGGCGCCTTCGTGCTCAGCGCCCTGTGCTTGGGGCTGATCCGCTTCGCGCCGGCGGGTGCGGGAGGTACGGCAGGTGCGGCTCGTACGTCCACGTCGGCGTCCGTGTCTGCGTCTGCGTCAGCCGGCCTCCCGGCGGATGCCGGGGCCAGCGCGGGGAGGGGGAGTTCGCTCCGTCGCGACCTGCGCCAGGGCTGGCGGGAGTTCCGCTCCCGTACCTGGATGTGGGCGGTCATCCTGATCTGGGTGGTCTACGGCATCCTGCTGTTCGGCCCCATGGTGCCGCTGAGCTCGGCGCTGATCGGAGCCCGGCTCGGCCCGAACTCGTACGGCCTGGCCGTCTCCTTCCTCGGGGTCGGTACGGTGCTCGGCGGCTTGCTGGCCCTACGGCTGCGCCCGGTCCGGCCACTGGCGGCCGGCGCGGTGGCCATGGTGCTGTTCGCCGTGCTGCCGCTCTGCGTGGCCCTCGGTGCCGGACTGCCCGTGCTGCTGGCCGGTCATGTCGTCGGGGGCGGCGCCTGGGCGTTCTGGTCGGTGATGTGGGCGACCAGCGTCCAGACCCACACCCCACCGGAGGTGCTCAACCGGGTCACCGCCTACGAGCTGGCCGGCTCGGTGTCCGGCATCGCGCTCGGCCAGATCCTGGCGGGCCCGGCCACCGAACTGGCCTCCCCGGAAACCCTGCTCCTGGTCTCGGCGGGCACCTGCCTGGCGGGCTGCGCGGCGCTGCTCGCCATCCCGGCCATCCGGAACCTGCGCCGCATCGCACTCACCGACAGCGGCGCACCGGACGCTTCGCTTCCGCGTGACGGGCTGATATGAGTTGATCATGGATGTCGAACTTCTCGGCCCGATGGAGCGCCTGGTTGCCGAGCGGGCGTGCGAGCGGCTGATCGTCGAGTTCGTCCACCACCTCGACCTCGGAGAACCGAGCGCGGTGGCGGACCTCTTCACGCCGGACGGGGTCTGGGAATGGCCTGCCGGGGATCGCCGCATCGCGGGCCGCGAGGCGCTTCGCGGCTACTTCGGCGGCCGGCCCGCGGACCGGCTGTCGCGCCGCATGTGCACCAACATCCTGGTCACCTTGACCTCGACGGACGCGGCCACTGCCACCACGTACTTCGCCACGTACCGGGTCGACGGCTACTCCGGGGGCATGGTGCCGCCCCGGCCCCCGACTCAAGTGGGGCACTACGAAGACACGTTCCGCAGGATGGACGGAGTCTGGCTGCTCGCCACCCGGACCCTGTTCCTGCCCTTCGCGGGGCCCACGGAACACCTCGGCCACCCGGCCGCACCGTGACCTGCGGATCATCGCACCCGAGGTGTCACGACGCTTCGGGTGCGCCCGCCCGAGCGGGATCCCTGGGCTCCGCGTCACCGGGAGCGCCGTCCACCGGGGCAACAGCGCGCAGTGCCGCCTCGACCCGGCGGTTGCTGGTCATGTTCGCCGTGATGGCGGTCATCGCGAGGAGGAGGCCGGAGGCGACGTAGAGCGGGGTGCGCACGTCGTACGCGGTGGCCAGCCAGCCGCCGAGGAAGGCGCCGAACGGGGCTGCGCACATGGCGAGCATGCGGGAGGTGGAGGCGACCCGGCCCATGAGGTGGGCGGGGACGATCGCCTGCCGCAGGGAGGGTGCGAGCACCATCGTGGCGCCCATGCCCGCTCCGCAGACGGCGAGCGCGAGGCCGGCCACGTACGGGTTCCCGGAGGTGGCGAGCCCCAGGACGGCCAGCCCCTCGACCGCGGCCGTGCAGGTCAGCGCGGTACCGGTGCCGAGTCGCCGGCCGAGGAAGGAGGCGATGCCCGCGCCGAGCAGGCCGCCGGTGGCCTCCGCCGTGAGGAGCAGGCCGAAACCGAAGGCACCGATGCCGAGGCGGTCGTGCGCGAAGAGGGCGAGTACGGTCTCCACGGCGATGAAGGCGATGTTCCCGACCGCCGGCCGCAGTGCGAGCCCGAGCAGCAACCGGTCCCCGAAGACGTACGAGGCCCCTGCCCGCGCCTGCCGCAGCAGCGACTCACGGGCCTGCGGTACGGGACGGGGCATCCTCGGCAGTGACCGTACGAGCAGGGCGGAGACCGCGAACGACACCGCGTCGGCGAGCAGCGGAACCGCTCTCCCGAGCGCGAGCAGCGCACTGCCCGCGGGCGGCCCGGCGAAACCGGACGCGGCGGTCTGGGCTCCGCGCAGGCGGGAGTTGGCGCGCTCCAGGAGCGCGGGGTCGCGGCCGAGCAGGTCCGGCAGGTAGGCGGTGGCGGCCGTGTCGAAGAAGAGCCCGCCGAGGCCGAGCAGGAAGGCGACGGCCCCGAGCAGCGGAATGCTCAGCACGTCGAGGGCGGCCGCGGCCACCGGTATCGCGAGCAGCACGGCACGCGCCGCGTCCGCGATCCACATCGTGCGCCGGCGGTCCCAGCGGTCCACGAGTGCACCGCCGAGCAGCCCGAACAGCAGCCACGGCAGGGTGCCGGCGGCGGTGACGACGGCGAGCGCCATCGGATCCCGCGTCAGCGTCAGCGCGATCAGCGGCAGCGCGGCGTGCGTGACCCCGTCGCCGAGCGAGGACACCGTCTGTGCGGTCCACAGCCGTCCGAACCCGGTGGGGAACTTCTCTGTCTCAGTGCTCACTTGGTGTCCCCCTCGGTGTTCTGGTCGCGACGTGCCGGGTGGAACAGGGCGAAGACGAGTGACGCGTCCGGCAGGGTCGGATCGGATAGCTCCCGGTACTCGTAGGCCAATGCCTCCAGGCGCGCCCCCAGCTCCGCGAACTGCTCGTCGGTGAGCCGCAGATGGACCATCCCCACGTGCCGATCGCCGTCCGACGGCGCCTCCTCCAGGTCCGCCACCGCGTGCCGCATCAGCAGATCCGGCCCGCCCTCGCCCGGGTCCGGCAGCACGATCGACCGCGCGGCCATCGCGTAGTACCGCTCGTTGACCCCCCGGACCTTCCGCGTCCGGACCACCTTCACCAGGCCGGCCCGCTCCAGCAGGCGCACGTGATAGCTGGAACTCCCCTTCGCCAGGCCCACCCGCGCGGCGATCTGCGTGATCGTCGCCGGCTCGAAGCGGAGCATGGCCATGATCCGGTGGCGCGTGAGGTTGGAGACGGCGCGCAGCTGCTCGTCCGTGGTGACGTGAAAGGCCTCGGGGGGCTCATCGGTGGGCATGGCTCAATGGTCAACGTTTCTTGACCATTGAGCAATAGGGTTCGCTCAAGAGGGTGGATGCCATTCCGCTTCGCGCGGCAAGTCCTCGTGGAGGAGGGCATGAAGGAGGGCGTGGAGGAGGTCGCGGAGCTGGACCCCACGCCGTCTGAAATCACCCGCGGCAGGCGTCAGGGCGAACGGCGGGTGGTCGTCATCGCACTCACGAGGCGGGGCGCGGGACCGCATCGGCGATCCACCGGCCATCACCGACCTCGAACACCGCACGCCCGGCCGGCTGACCGCCGACGAGATCGCCGAAGTGCGGGCCTCACGGAGGCCCGCTCATGAACACGCACGCCCCTCAGGCACCCACCGGCCACGACCCACGGCCAGCCGGGCTGAGCCCGAACTCGCCGGCCGCCGAGGGCGCCGACAACTGCTTCGATGAGTTCGCCGCCCGCGACCCGGCGTCCTCGACGGGCGGCTCCTCACCCGCTTGTGCCGCCCGGCCCGTACGGGCCGGGCGGAACCCGACCGCACCCCGTTCCCGCGGACGGCGGCCCGATCGCCGCGCGTCACGGACGGGGTGACGACCAGGGTGTGACGGCAGGCTCTAGGAGGTGTCTTGCCGATCAGGCCGGGCTCGCGGGGTCTGGCACCGCACCTCGCCGCGTTGTCGTCACTCGCCGACGCTCCGCGTCGACTCCCTCCTCCGCCTTGCGATGCACGGCAC
>NZ_JBHXKA010000192.1:0-11241 GCF_042722885.1 Streptomyces sp. NPDC058401 | reverse complement strand
GCACCACCGGCCCCCACCCCGCCCCCCCGCCGGGGCGCCGGCCTGGCCGGATCACCGTCTTCGCACGCCCCAAAAAAACCCCCCCCCAAACCCCACGGCCCCGCCCCGCCACAGGGCCCGGGGCCCTTCGGCTGTGCCCCGGGACGGGCCTACGGGGCCTTCTGCGCGGCCAACTCGCGCGCCGCCTCGGTCAGGTCCTTCGCCGTGTCGATCGCCCGCCAGTAGGCCCCCTGGGGAAGCGGGAAGCCCGCGAGGCGCCGCTCACGGGCCAGGCGCGGGAAGGTCGTGCGCTCGTGGTCACCCAAATCCGGCAGCAGGGCGGCGAATTCGGGTCCGAAGACGTACACGCCGGCATTGACCGGGTACGGGGACTGCGGCGCCTCGATGAAGTCCAGTACGTGCCCGTACTCGTTGATCTCCACCACCCCCCACGGAATGCGCGGCCGGGCGAGCGCGAGCGTGGCGGTGGCGCCGCGCTCGGCGTGGAAGGCGGCCATCTCGCGCAGCGAGAACCGGGTCCACACGTCCCCGTTGGTCGCGTACCAGGACTCCCCGGGATGCGGCAGGTGCCGGGCGGCGTACTTCAGCCCGCCGCCCCGGCCCAGCGGTTCGTTCTCCACGACGGTGGTCACCCGTAGCGGCAACGGGGCCTCGGCCAGCCACTTCTGGAGCACCTCGGCGAGGTGTCCGCAGGAGACCACGGCGTCCGTCACCCCCTCGGAGGCCAGCCACGCGAGCTGGTGCCCGATGATCGGCATCCCCGTGCCGGGGATCTCCACCATCGGCTTGGGACGGTCGTCCGTATAAGGCCGCAGCCGCGAACCCTGGCCCCCCGCCAGGACAACCGCCTGGGTCGGGGAGGCCGGGAACGCGGCCGCGTGGGGTCGGTCGGAACGCTCGGAGCTCTCGGAGCCTTCGGAACGCTCGGATTCGGTCATGTTCGTTGTGTCCGGGGGCGGAAGGGCGTGCGGCGGCGGCCGTCAGCCCATGGAGGCGACGCCGGACGCGTACGCGGTGTCGCACACCGGCCGCGCGAACGACTGGGCCTTCGTGGGCCCGTAGGCGTCCACCGCGGCCCGCCCGAGGGCGCGCGCGATCCCCACGCAGTGCTCGGCGAGGGACGGCCGCCGGTCGACCTCCTGCTGGAGGTGGGTGAGCACGTCACCCGGCTGCTCGCCCTGCTGGATCTCGCTCAACAGCTTTTCGCGCAGCACGTCCTGGGCGGCGCGCGGCTTCGCGGGGACGGAGACGTCCTCGGCGGACGCGGTCAGGATCTGGGAGGGGGTGTTGTCCGCCCAGGGGACCATGGTGACCGCGAGGGTCCCGGACAGGACCAGGACGACGGGCAGGACCAGGGCAAGGGATCGGCCGATACGGCGGGCAGTGTGGGTCACGAGGGCGAGAGTAGCGCTCGGTGAAGATATGGCGACATTTAGTCACCCGGTCGGGGGATGGTTCGACGTGGCTTTTCGAATTAAGGGTTGACGCTTGGGGCCGAATGGCCCGATCTGCCGGATCTCGTACGGGACTTCGCACGCGACCTCGCACCGGAACTCGCGCCGGAACTCGCGCCGAAGGGGCGCCCCTTGACGGGACGCCCCTTCGGCGGCTGTGCGCGTACGGGCCGGGTCAGCCGGAGAGGCGGGCACCCGAGGACGTGGAGAAGACGTGGATCTCGTTGCCGCGCGGCACCACGTGCAGCGTGGAGCCCTTCTCGGGCACCTGGCGGCCGTTCACGCGCACCACGATGTCCTGCGAGCCCTCGGCGTGCGAGGTCGAACCGTAGACGTACCCGTCGGCGCCCAGCTCCTCGACGACGTTCACGGTGATCTCCAGGCCGCCCGTCTCGCCGATGTCGAAGTGCTCCGGGCGCACGCCCACGGTGACGGTGCGGTCGCCCGCGTCGGCGGCCGCGGTCAGCGCCTCGCGCGACACCGGGACGACGCTGTCGCCGAACTTCACGCCGCCGTCGGTGATCGGGACCTCGACGAGGTTCATCGCCGGCGAACCGATGAAGCCGGCGACGAAGAGGTTCGCCGGGCGGTCGTACATGTTGCGCGGGGTGTCGACCTGCTGCAGCAGACCGTCCTTCAGCACGGCCACGCGGTCACCCATCGTCATGGCCTCGACCTGGTCGTGGGTGACGTAGACGGTGGTGATGCCCAGGTCGCGCTGGAGGGCGGCGATCTGCGTACGGGTGGACACACGGAGCTTGGCGTCGAGGTTCGACAGCGGCTCGTCCATGAGGAACACCTGCGGCTTGCGCACGATCGCGCGGCCCATCGCGACACGCTGGCGCTGACCGCCGGAGAGCGCCTTCGGCTTGCGGTCGAGGTACTGGGTCAGGTCCAGCATCTTCGCCGCGTCCTCCACCTTCCGGCGGATGGTGGCCTTGTCCTCACCGGCGATCTTGAGCGCGAAGCCCATGTTGTCGGCGACGGACATGTGCGGGTACAGCGCGTAGTTCTGGAACACCATCGCGATGTCCCGGTCCTTGGGCGGCAGGTGCGTGACGTCGCGGTCACCGATGCGGATCGAACCGCCGTTGACGTCCTCCAGGCCGGCCAGCATGCGCAGCGAGGTGGACTTGCCGCAGCCCGAGGGGCCGACGAGGACGAGGAACTCGCCGTCCGCGATCTCCAGCTCCAGCTGGTCGACGGCGGGCTTGTCGCCGCCGGGGTACAGACGGGTCGCCTTGTCGAAAGTGACAGAAGCCATGGTGATGAATCCCTTCTACCGGCAGGAACGTGCCGGACGATCCGAGTGGAAGGTCTAGTCCAGTGGACTGGACTCGGCCCGACGCTACCCGCCCGCGCCGCTCCTGTCAGCACCTGGACGCGGGTGAGTTCCAGGACGTTTCCACACGTCGGGGCCGACTGTCAGAGGCGGCTGCTTTGATCACGCCCATGACCATCTACGACGTGACCCGCGCGCTGCCCGACATCGAGACGCTGCGCGACCGCTGCCGGGCGATGGCGGCGCTGGAACTGGTGATCAGCGGCGAAGAGGACGACGCCTACTTCTCCTACGACCCGCAGTGGGGCCCGGGCGAGGAAGCGGCACTGATGGACAACGGCTCCGGCGACGACTACGCGATCGTCTTCTCGGCCGCCGGGGTGTTCGGGCACGGCTTCGACCACGAGTCGGTCATGAGCCCCTGGGCGGACACCGACACCGCCGTAGACAATGAAGACGGCTGGCCGGGCCTGACCGACGGCATAGCCGAGGCCTTCCGGCCCTACCTCACCGAGCCGGCGTTCTGCGTGGACGGCGTGCTCAACGCGACCGCCGTCTTCTGGCGCGAGACCGCCGACACGCAGTGGCACGCGGGCCGGGTCGAGTTCCCGGAGGGCAAGGCCGACCCGGACGGCGCGGACTACCTCTTCGAACTCCTCGCAGCGGGCACCCCGGAGGCCTACCGCGACTTCGCCGAGGACTACTACGAGACGGACCTCCCCCTGGACGCGGTCCGCCACGTGTGGGAGCTGCGCCCCCTGACGCAGGCCGTCGTGGACGCCCTCAACCCGGGGCTGCCGCTGGCGGCGGTGGCGCCGCGGGTGGCCCGGGCGGGGTATCCGGGGGTGTGAGGGTGGGCAGAGCACCAGATTTTTGACCTTAGTGCCGCCCTCGCGAGCGGCGCTTCCTGCTTCACCGTCCGCTGCCGTCTGGTGCAGCCCTGAAGGATGCACCAGACGGTCTTACGCAGACTCCACAGGCTTGAAGACCGACGGCCCGTCAGCCTGTTGCTCAGCTACGGCCTACGCGGCCGTGACGCACGCGGGTAGCTCCGAGGCACGGATGACCGAGGGAGGGGTTCTGCCGGGCGGCAGTGCCATGGCCACCGACCAGTACAACCGCAGCCCCTCGTCGCGGAGGTTCACAGCGGCATTCCCGTCACGGTCATGGGTAGCGCCGCAGGCCGCGCACGTCCATGTCCGGACGGACAGGTCGAGCTGCTCGCCCTTGGTGTGGCAGGAGGAGCAACGCCGGGTCGAGGGGAAGAACCGGTCGACGACGACCAGGGTGCGTCCGTACCAGGCCGCCTTGTAGCGGAGCATCTCCAAGAGCGTGCCCCACGAGGCGTCGCCGATGGCGTTCCTCAGCTTCGGCGTGCGCAGCAGGTTCGCAACGGCCAGGTCTTCCACCACGAGCACTTGGTTCTCGCGCACGAGGCGGGTGGTGAGCTGGTCGAGGGCATCTCTGCGTACATCGCTGATCAGCGCGTACAGCCTGGCGATCTTCACGCGTGCCTTGCCGCGGTTGCTCGACCCCTTCCGCTTCCGGTGCATCTCCTTCTGGAGCCGGGCCAGCTTCTTCGCGTACTTCTTCAGCAGCTGTGGGTGGTCCACGGTGCTGCCGTCGTCCAAGGTGACCAGGGCTGTCAGTCCGAGGTCGATTCCGACGGCCTTCGGGGCATCCGTGCCCGGAGCCAATGCGGTCGGGAGCCGAGGGATCCGTTCCTCCACGAGGGCGTAGAGGAAGAAGCGGCCGGCGTGGTCTCGGATCACCGTCAGCTTCACCGGTGTGACACCGGCGGGCAGGGGGCGGGACCACCGCACGTCCAGTGGTTCCGTCTGCTTCGCCAAGGAAATGAGCCCGGTGCCCGGTCGTTCGGGGTCCTCGCGCCAGCGGAAGCCGGTGCGGACGTACGTCGCCGAGTCCCGTGAGCGGTGCTTTCGCTTCGGCCTCGGGTACTTCGCCGTGCCCTTGAAGAAGCGGGTGAACGCGGAGTCGAGGTGGCGCAGCGCTTGTTGCAGCACGGTCGAGGACACCTCCTGGAGCCACGGGGTCTCCGGAGCCCGGCGCCAGCCGGTCAGGGCGCGGGAGGTCTCGGCGAAGCCGAGGGAGAGGCGGTGCTCCTCCCAGGCCTTCACGCGCAGTGCGAGGCCCTCGTTGTAGACCCATCGGCAGGCTCCGAAGGTGCGCAGTAGCTGCTCGGCTTGCCTGTCGGTGGGGTAGAAGCGATAGCGGTACGCGCGCTGTTGCGTGCCCGGTTCCTTCGCGCGGCTGGTGACCGGCTTGGCGGCGCGCTGCTGGTGTTTGCGCTGGTCCGGAATGCCCAGGACCTCGCGCTTGAGGCGCTTGGCCTCGGCGCCTATGACGCGCTTCCTCTGCTCCGCGGCTTCGGCCACGAACCCTCCCACCCCTACGGTCCGATAGTCGGACGGGTACTTCAGTACCAAGAACGAACGGGTGGGCGAGGGGTTACGGACGCCGCAAAGTTCTTCGCGGCGGGGTCTGGCGGCTGTGTAGAGTGAAGGCGATTCTGTGCGCTGCGCAGTGTCACATGTGCCCCCTTAGCTCAGCCCGGCCAGAGCGCCGCACTTGTAATGCGTAGGTCGTCGGTTCGAATCCGACAGGGGGCCCTATCCCAGGTCAGAGGTTGTGCGACCAAAGGGATTCGAACGAAAACGGAAGGCCCCGGGTGATCGCCCGGGGCCTTTCTGTGTGCCCTCAGCCGCGGCCCGAGATGCGGTCCGCCAGGCGGGCCAGCGGGGTTGTCGTCGGGGTGTGGGTGGCGGCTTCGCGGCGGTCGGCTTCGCGGTAGGCGGCGTAGAGAGCCTGGACGCCCAGCCAGCGGAAGGGTTCCGGTTCCCAGCGGCGGACGCGGTGGTTGACCCAGGGGAGGGTGGTGAGGTCCGTGCGGTCGCCCAGGACGAGGTCGCGGAGGGTGCGGGCCGCGAGGTTGGCCGTGGCCACGCCGGAGCCCACGTAGCCGCCGGCCCAGCCGAGGCCCGAGGTGGCGTCGAGGGTGACCGTGGCGCACCAGTCGCGGGGGACGCCGAGGACGCCTGACCAGGCGTGGGTGATCTCGACTCCGGTGAGGGCCGGGAAGAAGGATTCGAGGAGGTTCGTGAGGGCCGTGATCGTGGCGGGCTGGGTGCGGCCGTCGTTGTCGGTGCGGGAGCCGTAGCGGTAGGGGACGCCCCGGCCGCCGATGGCGATGCGGTCGTCGGCCGTGCGCTGGGCGTACATGTAGGCGTGGGCCATGTCGCCGAGGGTGGCGGCGTCGGACCAGTTGAGCTGGGCCCAGGTCTCCGGGGGGAGCGGGGCCGTGGCGATCATCGAGGAGTTCATCGGGAGCCAGGAGCGCTTCTGGCCCTTGAGGGCGGCGGTGAACCCCTCCGTGCAGCGCAGGACGTACGGGGCGCGGACCGTGCCGTACGGGGTGAGGGCGCGGCGCGGGGCGATCTCCGTGACGGGGGTGGACTCGTGGATGACGACGCCGAGGCGTTCGCAGGCGGCGGCGAGGCCCTTGACCAGCTTCAGGGGGTGGATGCGGGCTCCGTGCGGGGTCCAGGAGGAGCCGACGGCGTCCGCGACGTTGATGCGGGCGCGGGTGTCGGTGGCGTCGTAGAGCTCGCGGTCCGTTTCGCCGAAGGCGAGTTCGGCGGTGTGGAAGGCCTTGAGGCGGGAGAGCTGGGCGGGGGTACGGGCCACTTCGAGGACTCCGCCGCGGTGGATGTCGGCGTCGATGCCTTCCTTGGCGGCGGTGTCGATGACCTCGGTGACGGTCTCGTTCATGGCCTGCTGGAGGCGCTGGGCGGCCGGGTGGCCGTGGAGGGCGGCGTAGCGGTCGCGGCCGGCGATGCCGTTGTAGAGCCAGCCGCCGTTGCGGCCGGAGGCCCCGTAGCCGCAGAACTTCTGCTCCAGGACGGTGACGCGCAGGTCGGGGGCGGCGGTCTTGAGGTAGTACGCGGTCCACAGGCCGGTGTAGCCGCCGCCGACGATGACGACGTCGGCCGTGGTGTTGCCGGTGAGCGGGGCGCGGGGTGGGTGGGCGGGGGCGGTCTCGTCCGTCGCGTACCAGAAGGAAATTCCGCCGTTGATCGTCATGGGGGAGTTGGTACACGGGGTTTTGGGTGGGTGTCCAGGGACGTGACGTCGGGTTTTGGGGGTCGAGGGGTGGCCGAATGGCTGATGTGGGCGGTGCGGGACCTCCTTAGGGTGGGGCGGGGATTTTGTCAGGTTTTTGTGTGAGAGGTACTGGTTCGTATGACGCGGGTTGCGAAGGCAGGGCAGCTGGTTGCGGCGGTCGCGGCCGTGGCCCTGCTGGGCGGGGCGGTCGTCGGGTGCGGTTCCGGGGCGGGTGAGGGGGAGGCCGCGGCCGTCTCCGGGGTCGCGGTGCGGACGAGCCCGATCGCCGGTCAGCTCGCGGGGCTGCCGGCGACGGTGGACGGGTCGAAGATCGTCGTGGGGAAGCCGGACGCTCCGCGTACGGCGCAGGTGCTGGTGGACCCCAAGTGCGGTTACTGCGCGCGCTTCGAGGAGGCCGGCGGGGAGTCGCTGCTGAAGCTGGCGGTGGCCGGGCAGGTGAAGATCGAGTACCTGCTGGCGTCCTTCCTGGACCGGGACGGGGCGAGCGGTTCGGTCAAGGCGGTCAACGCGCTGCGCGCGTCGGCGGATTCGGGGAAGTTCGCGGAGTACCACGCGGCGGTCTTCGCCAGCCAGCCGAAGGGGAAGTTCACCGACGAGGTGCTCCTGAAGATCGCGGACAAGGTGCCGGGGCTGCGCGGGGCGCAGTTCGATGCGGCGGTGAAGGAGCAGAAGTACAAGGGGTGGGTCGCCGAGGCCGAGAAGGGCTTCGAGGCGACGGGCGCGCAGGCGACGCCGATGGTGCTGGTGGACGGGGCGCCGATCGGGTCGAAGGACGGGTCGCTGTTCGATGCGGGGGCGTTCGCAAGGGCGTTGAAGGGTGTGGGGGTGGGCGTCTCCGTCTAGGCCGGCGGGCAGTGGGGTCTGGGTCTGGGTCTGGGTCTGGGGTCCTAGGGTCGGGTCATGGACGGTGTGGCGGCAGGCGGTTCTGGCGGTTCGGGCGGTTCGGCTGGTCCGGGTGGTCGTGGGTTCCTCGGGGTTCCCGGGGGGTTCGCGCGGGCGCAGGTGCGGGACAACGGTGCGGTCGGGCGGGAGTTCGTCGACGCGCTGCCCGCGCAGGTGGCGTGCTTCCTGGAGCGGTGGGAGCTACGGGTGACCGGGCCCGGGATGTACGGGGTGACGGCCCTGGTGCTGCCGGTGGTGCGGGCCGACGGGACGGCGGCGGCGCTGAAGCTGCCGGCGCTGGACGAGGAGAACGCGGACGAGGCGGTCGCGTTGCGCGCGTGGGCCGGGGAGGGCTGCGTACGGCTGCTGGCGGACGATGCGCGGACGGGCACGCTGCTGCTGGAGCGCCTCGACGAGGGCCGGCCGCTGTCGGAGCGGGCCGTACGGGACTCCGCGCGGGCGGTGGAGGTCGTCGGCGGGCTGCTGGCCCGGCTGACGGCGGTTCCGGCGCCGGCCGGGCTGCGGCGGCTGGGGGACGTGGCGGCGGCGATGCTGGAGGCGGTGCCGGGTGCGCTGGCGCGGCTGGGGGACGGCCGGGAGCGGGGGCTCGTCGCGGACTGTGCGGCGGCGCTCGCGGAGGTGGTGGGGGAGCCGGGGGACCGGCTGCTGCACTGGGACCTGCACTACGACAACGTCCTGGCGGGCGGGCGCGAGCCGTGGCTGGCCATCGATCCGAAGCCGCTCGCCGGTGATCCGGGGTTCGAGCTGTTGCCGGCGCTGGTCAACAACTTCCTTGCGCGGGAGGTGCGGTGGCGGTTCGAGGCGCTGGCGGAGGCGGTGGGGTCGGACCGGGAGCGGGCGCGGGCGTGGACGCTGGGGCGGGTGCTGCAGAACTGCCTGTGGGACGTGGAGGACGGGGACCGGCCGGCGGGGGTGCAGTTGAGGATCGCGGAGGAGCTGCTGGGGCGGGGTGGGCGGGGGAGGGGCCGGGGCGGTGGCTCGTAGGGTGCAGGCATGATCCGTAGCGCCGTCGTCAGCGACGTACCCGTCATCCACGCCATGATCCGCGAGCTCGCGGAGTACGAGAAGGTGCCGCACGAGGCGCGCGCCACCGAGGAGCAGTTGCGGGAGGCGCTCTTCGGGGAGCGCCCGGCGGCGTTCGCGCACCTCGCGGTGACGGACGGGGGCGAGGCGGTCGGGTTCTCGTTGTGGTTCCTCAGCTTCTCGACGTGGCGCGGGGTGCACGGGATCTACCTGGAGGACCTGTACGTCCGTCCGGGCGTGCGCGGCGGTGGCCACGGGAAGGCGCTGCTGCGGGAGTTGGCGCGGATCTGCGGGGAGCGCGGGTACGAGCGGCTGGAGTGGTCGGTCCTGAAGTGGAACGAGCCGACGATCGCCTTCTACGAGGCCCTGGGTGCGCGTCCGCAGGACGAGTGGTCGGTGTACCGGCTGACCGATGGGGCGCTGGCGGAGCTCGGGGGAGCGTAGGTCCCTCAGGGTTCCAGGACGACCTTGCCGGTGGTGGCGCGGGTTTCCAGGTCGTGGTGGGCCGCGGCGGCTTCGGCGAGGGGGTAGCGCTGGAGGGCGGGGCGCAGGCGGCCGGTGGCGGCTTCGGCGAGGGCGCGGGTTTCGAGGAGGCGCAGGGGGTCTTCGCCGCCGGTGCGCCGGAGCATGGCGGGTCCGAGGACGTGCTGCGTGGTGATGGAGCGGGCGTCCAGGTCGGCCTGTTCGGCGGCGGTGAGGGTGAGCGGGCCGCCGGACCAGCCGAAGACGAGGTGCAGGGCGCCGTCGCGGAGCAGGCCGAGGGCGGTGCGGGCGATGTCGCCGCCGACGGAGTCGAAGAGGACGGTGGCGCCGTCGGGGTGGTGGGCGCGGAGGGTGTCGGCCCAGTCCGGGGTGGTGTAGTCGAGGGCGAGGTCGGCGCCGTTGGCGGCGGCCCGGGTGGTTTTGGCGGGGCCGCCGGCCAGGGCGACGACGGTGGCTCCGGCGTGCTTGGCGTACTGGACCAGCAGGGTGCCGATGCCGCCCGCGGCGGCGGGGACCAGGGCGACGGAGCCGGGGCCGAGGTCGGCGAACTGGAGGATGCCGAGGGTGGTGCGGCCGGTGCCGATCATGGCGACGGCGGTGGCGGGGTCGAGGCCGGGCGGGACGGCGTGCAGGCGGCCGGCGTCGGCGACGGCGTACTCGGCGTAGCCGCCGGGGGCGAATCCGAGGTGGGTGACGACGGTCTGTCCGAGCCATCCGGTGTCCGTGCCGGTGCCGACCGCGTCGACGGTGCCGGCGACCTCGCGGCCCGGGACGGTCGGCAGTTCGGGCAGGGGCGCGGGCGGGCCCTGGACGCCGCGTCGCAGGGCGGTGTCGAGGAGGTGGACTCCGGCGGCGGCCACGGCGATGCGGACCTGGCCGGGGGCGGGGAGGGGGCGGGGGACGGACTCGTAGGTGAGGTTCTCGGCGGGGCCGAAGGTGTGGAGGCGGATGGCGTGCATCTCGCCGGGGGCGGTGGGGGTGGGGCCCGGGGCGGGGGCGGTGGTGGTCATGGGGACAGGGTGTGACCTCAAGTGGGGTTGAGGTCAAGGGGTTGTCGGTGGGGTCGGCCAGGATGGGGGGATGGTGCGAAACGGGCGGCAGGAGACGGTGAAGGCGGCGCGGCGGCCGGAGGTGCGGTTGCCGGAGCTGAGCGGGTGGGAGGACGTGGGGTCCGGGTTGGAGCCGGACGGGGACTACGACGGGCTGGAGCTCGTCGAGGTGGACCTGGGCGGCGGGGACGGGCGGGGGGCGCGGTTCATGGATTGCGCGCTACGGCGCTGCGTGCTGGACGAGACCGGGCTGGCCAAGGCGCGGATCCTGGACTCGGTGCTCGACGGCGTCCGGGGTGTGGGGACGGACCTGTCGGGGGCTTCGCTGCGCGACGTGGAACTGCTGGACGCCCGGCTGGGCGGGGTGCAGTTGCACGGGGCGGTGCTGGAGCGGGTGCTCGTGCGCGGGGGCAAGATCGATTATCTGAACCTGCGCACGGCGCGGCTCAAGGACGTGGTCTTCGAGGGGTGCGTGCTGGTGGAGCCGGACTTCGGGGGTGCGGTGCTGGAGCGGGTGGAGTTCCGGGACTGCGAGCTGCGGGGGGTGGACTTCACGGGGGCGCGGATGGCGGACGTGGACCTGAGGGGGGTGCGGGCGATGGAGATCGCGCGGGGGGTGGAGGCGTTGGCCGGGGCGGTGATCAGTGCGGGGCAGTTGTTCGAGTTGGCTCCGGCGATGGCTGCGCAGCTTGGGTTGAGGGTGTTGGCGTAGGCCGCCCGCCGGGCCTCCGGGTCGCGGGGTCGCCTGGCCTCCGGGGTGGCCCCGGTGCGTGGGGCGTTGCCCGGGCCGGGGCTGGGGTGGGCCCTGCGGGGCTGTCCCCTACCCGCCCTTCCACCGTTCCCCGGGCGCTGCCCGGACCCCGGTCCTCAAACGCCGGACGGGCTGAAAGCGGGGTGCCGGGCT
>NZ_JBHXKA010000191.1:0-11451 GCF_042722885.1 Streptomyces sp. NPDC058401 | reverse complement strand
GCCCACCTGGCCAACGACTTCTACCACACCCCCCCCCCGTAACCCACCTACCCCCACATCCCGGCCCGCGGCCCGGGCCTGAAACGAGTTCCGGTGGGGGCGGCGGCCGCCGCCCCCACCGGAACACCCTCCGGCCGCACGGACTCGAACGTTTAGGCTGGGCTCCGTGCCTTGTTCGACGCTCGGCGGGGGGAAGCGGCATGCTCACTTACCAGGACGTGATGACGACCGACTACGGGCGGCTGCTGACCGCGGCCGACAAGTGGCAGTCGATGGCGGACGAGTTCCGCAAGGTCGAGGGCCGCTACCGGGACAGCGTCCAGAAGATCCACATGAGCGGCAACTGGACGGGCGTGAGCTCGGCCGCGTCCTTCACCAACTTCTCCGCGACCCGGTACGAGTTCCAGGCCGCCCAGACCCAGGCGAAGGCGACCGCCACACTGCTGCGCAACGGGCACCAGCAGCTCACCGAGCTGAAGAAGACCCTGGAGAGCGCGCGCGAAGGCGCGGTGAAGGCCGGAATGAGCGTCTCCGGTACGGGAGTCGTCGCCTTCGACTACGAGAAGCTCGACCCGGCCGAGAAGAACGCCGTGCGGCACGACCCCGACTACATGGCGAGCGTCAGGACCGCCGAGCAGTCCTGGCGCGACTACCTCAAGGAATGCGTCAAAGCCGTCGACGAGGCCGACCAGGACCTGCGCAAGGACCTGGAAGCCGTCGTCAAGGACGGCAAGGGCGGCACGGGCGACGGGACGGCCGGCACCGGGTTCAACGGGCAGGCCGACACGGTCGCGAAGGGCGACGAGGCGCAGAAGCAGGAGCGGCTCGACCTCGCCTGGCTGAAGAAGCGCGACGACGAGACCCTCGACGACTACACGGAGCGCCTCCAGAAGGAGGGCCTGACCCGCCTCACCGGCAACCCGAAACTGGCGGAGCTGGTCTCCAACGTCAGCAAGGGCACGGTGACCGCGGGCGCGTTCGCCACGGCGCTCACCGCCGTCGGCATGAACTCCTGGAAGCTGAACAGCTACTTCAAGGACGTGAAGGCGGGCAACTTCCCGAAGGCCTTCACCGCACCGGGCACCCTGCTCCCGCGCGAGGCCAACGCGCGGCTGGCCGGCGCGGCACCGGGCAGTCTGCTGAGCCGGCTGCCCCCGAACGTCGCGGGCGTGCTCACCGGCTCGGACGAGGCGGCCATGTGGGGCGGCAAGATGCAGAACGGCCGCTTCTTCCTCCCGACGGCCGCCGAGGCCAACCTCCTCACGGTCGCCAAGCAGGGCGGAGCGGCCAACGCGATGAAGGCGGCCGGTGCGCTGCGCGGCCTGGGCGTGGTGGGAGGTGTCGCGGCCACCGCCTACGGGGTGGCGAACCTGGCCACGTACGACACCGACATGATCAAGAAGGACCCCGCGAAGTTCGCCACCGACGTCACCGGTACGGCGTTCAGCGCCTCCATGACCATGCTGACCGTCGCCCCCACCCCGCTGACCGCCGGCATCGCCGTGGGAACCGGAATCGCCTACGGCGCCGCGCTGATCTGGGACAACCACGAGGCCATAGGCAAGGGCCTGGAGGCGGCCGGGGACAGCATCGCCAGTGGTGCCAAGAAGCTCGGCAGCGCGCTGAACCCGTTCGACTAGGAGGGCAGGGACATGCACGTCCAGACCACGCCGTTCACCCTGGGCACGTGGCGCAGCCACGGCACCAACGAACTCGCGCGCGAAGGCTGGCGGGGAGAGTCCCCCGAGTGGGGGGAGATCACCGTGGCCTCGCTGCACGGCGCGGACGGCGGCGCCGGCGCCACGGAGGTCACCGGCCCCAGGATCCCCCGCGTCGTCTTCCGGTCCCGCGGCATCCGGCCCCTCGGCACCGAACGGCCGTCCCTGAACGAGGCGACCCTGCGGGTCGGGGGCGCGACGGTGGCGCTGGAGCGGAACCGGTGGGCGGCCACGCACCGGGGGCGCGCCCTGCGCATGCGGTACCTCGGGGACCAGTACCGGCTCTGGGCGGTCGACCGCCGTCAGTACGTCCTCATGCGCGAGGCCGACAACGAGGACCGCGGTGTCACCTTCAGGGTGAAGGAGTCCGGCATCGGCAAGTGGAAGCGGATCGAGGTCAGCGTGACGGGCCGGGCCCTGGAGGCCGACGTCGCACTCGCCGTCCTGTTCGCCGGAGTCGACCGTTCCGTACTCACCCGCCGGGGCGCCGTGCGCGCCGCCGTCAGGAAGACCTTCCTCATCGCGGCGGACGCCGCCCAGACCTGAACACCACCCCGGCCTGACCACCACCCCGGCCGGCCGGCTAAACGACCCACGGAGCCAGTGAGCGCATGCCTTCCTACGACCTTTCCCGCGCCCGTTTCCGCCTGAGCGACGAGCACCTCGTCGTCCTCGTCGCCATGGCGACCGGGGAACCCGTACCGGACGAGTTCCTCGGCCGCCGGGAGGAGCTGCGCTCGTGCGGGCTGATCGACGGGAACGGGCTGCTGGCCCACGTGCTGATGCCGCTGCTCGACACGTTGATCACCCCGTCCGTGGTCATCTCGCTGGAGACCCTCGGCCGTCAGGGACAGTTGCACCACGGACTGCTCATCGGACAGGACCACGCGGTCTCCCACCAGGCCTGGCCCGGCGCGGACGAGTCGGAGTACGCCTCCGTCGAGCCGAGGACGCTGGTGTGGGCGCTGGCGGACATGGTCAACCTGCACCAGACGGACTCCGCGGCCGGATCCGGGACCGGCCGGGACGCGGTGGTCGAGACCCGGCTCGGTACCGTCGAGGCGGGGATCGCCGCCCTGGAGGAGCTCGTGGGCACCGGCGGCGCCGACTCCGAAGGGGAGTACGTCCGCAAGGCGCTGGCCCAGGACGGGGCCCTCGGCGAGGAGCAGGCGGCCCTGCTCGCCGGCCTGATCACCGGACTGCGGGCGAGCTGGCGGATGACCGCGGCGTGGCGGGGCCGCGACGAGGGCCGGGACGGGGTCGAGGGACGCGGTGTCGCGGTGTGGGACTGCGGCCCGCTGGGCTACTGGCACCGGGAACTGCCGGCCGAGCCGGTGGCCGCCGGGCAGGTGGACCCGGACGCCACCGTGCGGCTGGTCCGGGTGACGCCCAAGCGGGTCTGGGACCTGATCGCGGACCTGCTGCCCGCGGAGGGCGAACTGCGGACACCCTGACCGGGGTGCCCGGGCAGGACGAGGATGCTGGACAAGAGGGAGGACGGAGCGTGTCGGTGGACTTCGATCACGAGTGGGAACGAGCGCGGGGCGGCGGCGATCAGCAGGTGGCCACCCGGCTGAACGGCCTCGAAGGCGGCCCGGGCCCGGGCGGACCGGGAGACTTCGGCTCCACCCCGGCCGAGAAGACGGCGGCGGCGAACACGATAGAGACCGAGCTCGAACCGGACACCAAGACCGCCGCGGAGCATGCGGACGAGGCGACGAACACCGCGGTCACCGGCTTCGACGGCTGGGAGACCGCCGCGGGGCTGAAGAAGGTGGCGGAGACCTGGGACGCCCAGGTCAAGAACCTGATGGGCCGCCTGTCCTCCGAGAAGACCGCCCTGCGCGGCGCCTCGGGCCTCTTCGTCCGCAACGACACCGGCCTGGGGTCCCAGTTCCTCCCGACCGGCTCCCGCTCGAAGCTGAACGGCCTGTAGCGGGACCGGAACCCGGCCCGGGCCGGTCACCGTCCCGGCACGGAGCCTTCCGCTCCGGCAGCGCCCGGCCCGAGCACCGCCGCCTCCGCCGGGGTGACGTCGATGCCGTCCGCCCGGGCCCGCCGAAGCTCGGGCAGTGTCAGGCCGAGGACCTCGCGGACGGCCTTGAGCGGAGCGCCATCCGGGCCGCCGACGGCGAGGTGCACGGTGCCCTCGCGGGCCACGATCACCTCGCGGATCCACGGCGGGGCCGGCTCCCATCCGCCGTCGCACGACTGGAGCCCGATCGCGGTGCAGTAGAACTGGTCCTCCCAGCGCAGCCGGCCGTCGACGACGTGCTGCCAGGCTTCGCTCCGGCAGGAGTCGCAGGGCTCGCAGTGCAATGTCACGAACTGTTCGTCCACCGGTGCAGCATGCCGTTCCGGGGACGGCCGCCGCATCCGGTTAACGTCTGACCCATGAAGCGGCCGTCCACCTCGTCCCCGGCCCGCGGTACGCGGGTCATCGCGCATCGCGGGGCCTCCCACGAGCATCCCGAGCACACCATGGCCGCGTACCGGCAGGCCATCGCCGACGGGGCCGACGCGCTCGAATGCGATGTGCGGCTCACCGCCGACCACGGCTGGTCTGTGTGCACGACCGGCGGGTCGAGCGGACCTCCGACGGGCGCGGGGTCGTCTCCGAGATGACGTACGAGGAGCTGCGCGCCCTCGACTTCGGGGGGTGGAAGGGGTCCGGCCATGCCGGGGCCCGGGTGCTGCTCTTCGAGGATCTGGTCAAGGAGGCGCTGGCCGCGCCTTACCCGGTCGGGCTGGCCGTGGAGACCAAGCACCCCACCCGCGCGGGCGGCCGTCTGGAGGCCGAGCTCGTGCGGCTGCTCGGGGAGTACGGGCTCGCCGACGGCTCCGCCGGCCGCGTCGAGGTGATGAGCTTCTCCCGGACCGCGCTGACCCGGATGCACCGCCTCGCGCCGGGGCTGCCCGCCGTGTACCTGATCGAGCGCAGGCTCCGGCCGGTCCGGCCGCCGTACGCCACGCACGCGGGCCCGGGCATCGACCTCGTACGGCAGGATCCGGGTCTGGTGGGCCGGCTGAGGGCGAAGGGGCTCCGGGTGCGGGTGTGGACCGTGGACGAGCCCGAGGACGTGGAGCTCTGCGTCCGGCTGGGCGTGGACACGATCATCACCAACCGGCCCCGGGACGTGCGCAAGCTGCTGCTCGACATGTGAGTACGGGACGTGTGAGCACCCGGCCGGGGTGCGCCGGCCGGGTGTGGGGGGTCGTACGGAGTGTCGGACCCACGGGGGTACGGGTCCGGGGGCGGTTATGCGAAGCGCTGGTTGGCCGAGCCGTTGCAGGTCTGGAGGCGCAGCGGCTCGTGGGCCGCGGCCACCGTCAGGCACATGCCCGGGGAGGCGGCGGGCCGGTAGGTGGCTCCGTCGCGGACGAACTGCTGGTTGGCGCCGCCGTGGCAGTTCCAGATGATCAGCGCGGTGCCGTTGCCGTAGTTGGCGCCGGGCGCGTCCAGGCAGCGGTCGTGGGTGAGTTCGACGTGGAGGGACTTCTTCGCGGAGTCGTACCACCAGCCCTGGTTGCGGCCGCCGTGGCAGTCCCAGCCGAGGACCTTGGTGTTGTTGGCGCTGGAGCCGCCGTTGGAGTCGACGCAGTTGCCCGTCGCCTCGTTCTTCAGCGGCTTGTACAGGTCGTCCCAGGCCCCGGCCTGCAGGACGGGGGTGCCGGTGCTCGCCGGGTCGGCGCAGGAGGCCTCGCGCAGGCCGGAGGCGTAGAGCTGGGTCAGACAGGACGCGAAGGCGCCGTGGCCGCGGTAGTTGGGGTGGAAGGACTGGCGGGCGGTGTTCTCGTCCCACGGGAAGTGGTCCCCGAGGTCGAGGTAGAGGCCGCGGGCCCAGGTGTCCTCCATGCAGACCTCGTGGCCCTGGAAGAGCCGCGAGTTGTCGAGGTAGGTCGCGCCCGCGGCGAGGGCGGCCGCGCGCATGCCCTTCTCGAAGGTGGGCACCGCGTAGTTGCGGCCCCAGGCGGCGTCGGAGTCGTAGCCGGCGCAGCCGCCCGGGAGCTTGCCGGGGAAGTCGGGGTTGTCGTTGAAGTCGGGGCCGATGGGGCTGGGGTAGCCCATGACGACCAGCTTGTAGTCGGAGTCGGCGTAGCCGGCGTCGCGCATGACAGACTTCAGGTCGCCGATGGTCGACTGCACCTTGGGCTTCAGCCCGTCGACGCGCGCCTGCCAGCCCGGACCGTACTTCGGTTCGCAGGTGCCCTGGCTGAGCACCCAGCGGGTGACGCAGTCGGTCATGACCGGGCCGAACTGCAGGTCGTCGTTGGCCCCGGCGACCAGCAGCACCATCTTGATCCTGGTGTTGCGGGCCTTGATGGCCAGGCTGTCGCTCTGCACCAGCTCGTCGGCGTACTGCTTGCTGCCGCCGATCTTGATGTTGCCCGTGTAGCCGCCGGAGCAGGCCGCGTTGAAGGTGTAGTCGGCCGCGATGCCGGTGCGGTGGATCGCCGAGTCCGGCGACCGGTGGCACTGGTTGGACGGGGTGTTGGTCGCCGGGTCGTAGTTCCCGACGCCCTCGCCCGAGATCTCGCTGTCGCCCAGCGAGATCAGACCGGTCTTGCGGTCCGCGAGCGGGCGGATCGCGGAGTCGCCGTAGATCTTGACGGCCTCGGCGGCCCGGATGGCCTCCAGTTCGGGCGTGAGGGCCGTGGCCGCGGCCCCGGCGGAAGAGCCGGCGGCTGTCGCCGCGTGGGCCATGGGGGTGATGGCGGTGATGCCCCCGAGGGCGGCCGCGACCACCGCGACGGCGGCGAAGGTAGATCTGAACGTGGATCTGAACGTGGATCTGAACCTGGACTGTGTACGGACACGTGCCATGAGCGCCTCCCCGATCTCGGTGTTACCCCCGGTATTTACTGGCCAGTAGGCGAGTTGGGAACAGTCCGAACAAGACAATTGCTCAACTTTTTGAGGAGGCACCACAGATGACCGAAGAACAGCAGCCGACCGAGGACTCCGCGGAGTACCGCACCGAGCACGACTCCATGGGGGACGTCCTCGTCCCCGCGCACGCCAAATGGCGAGCTCAGACCCAGCGCGCCGTGGAGAACTTCCCCATCTCCGGACAGCGCCTGGAGCGCGCCCACATCGAGGCGCTGGCCCGGATCAAGGCCGCGGCCGCCACCGTCAACGCCCGGCTCGGCGTGATCGACGCCGACATCGCCGCCGCCATCGTCTCGGCGGCCGACGAGGTCGCCGCGGGCCGCTGGGACGAGCAGTTCCCGGTCGACGTGTTTCAGACGGGTTCCGGCACCTCGTCCAACATGAACGCCAACGAGGTGATCGCCACCCTGGCCGCCGAGCGCCTCGGCCGCGCCGTCCACCCCAACGACCACGTCAACGCCTCGCAGAGCTCCAACGACGTCTTCCCGTCCTCCATCCACATCGCCGCCACCGCCGCCGTCACCGGCGAGCTCATCCCCGCGCTGGAGCACCTGGCCGGCGCGATGGAGCGCAAGTCCGCCGAGTTCTCGCAGGTGGTCAAGGCCGGCCGGACGCACCTGATGGACGCCACCCCGGTCACCCTGGGCCAGGAGTTCGGCGGGTACGCCGTCCAGCTCCGCTACGGGGTCGAGCGGCTGCGCGCGGCGCTGCCCCGGCTGGCCGAACTGCCGCTGGGCGGGACCGCCGTGGGCACCGGGATCAACACCCCGCCCGGGTTCTCCGCGGCCGTCATCGCCGAGGTGGCCGCGGCGACGGGACTGCCGCTCACCGAGGCCCGCGACCACTTCGAGGCACAGGGGGCCCGGGACGCACTCGTCGAAACCTCCGGAATGCTCCGTACGGTCGCCGTCTCCCTCACCAAGATCTGCAACGACCTGCGCTGGATGGCCTCGGGCCCGCGCACCGGATTGGCCGAAATCAATCTCCCGGATCTCCAGCCGGGGTCCTCGATCATGCCCGGAAAGGTCAATCCGGTCGTCCCGGAGGCCGCGCTGATGGTCGCCGCCCAGGTGATGGGGAACGACGCCGCGGTCGCCGTGGCGGGCGCCGCGGGCAACTTCGAGCTCAACGTGATGCTCCCCGTGATGGCCCGCAACATCCTGGAGTCCATCCGGCTGCTCGGCTCCGTGACCCGCCTGCTGGCCGACCGCACCGTGGACGGAATCACCGCCAACACCGCCCGGGCCAGGGAGTACGCCGAGTCCTCCCCCTCCGTGGTGACCCCGCTGAACCGGTACATCGGCTACGAGGAGGCCGCCAAGGTCGCCAAGAAGTCCCTCGCAGAGCGCAAGACGATCCGCGAGGTCGTCCTGGAGTCGGGCTACGTGGACCGCGGCGACCTCACCCTGGAGCAGCTCGACGAAGCCCTGGACGTGCTGCGGATGACCCGCCCCTGACCCCGGCGCGGCCGCCCCGGCCCGGGGTCCGGATCCGGTCGTTTCCCGCCCTCGGACACCTCGGTGACCTGCAGCGCAGCGATCCCCCGGACCCCCGCCCTAAGATCTGCCCATGACAGGTACCGGAGGCCGCGGGGGCGGCAGCGCGCGGAGCTCGGAGCCGGGCTCGGCACGGGGCTCGGCACTCAGTGCGGAGCGGGGCGGCGCCGGGAGCGCCCGCTGGGCGCCCGGGGAGCAGATCCTCTGGCGCTACCGCGATCACGCGCCCGACGCGAAGGGCGCCGTCCACATCTGCCGGCCCGTGACCGTGGTGAGCGACACCGACGAGCTGCTCGCGGTGTGGATGGCCCCCGGGACCGAGTGCGTCAAGCCCGTGCTCGCCGACGGGACACAGGTCCACGAGGAGCCGCTCGCCACCCGGTACACCGCGCCGCGGACCACCGTACGGTCGCGCTGGTTCGGGGCCGGGGTGCTGAAGCTGGCACGGCCCGGGGACCCCTGGTCGGTGTGGCTGTTCTGGGACCACGGCTGGGAATTCAAGAGCTGGTACGTGAACCTGGAGGAGCCGCGGACCCGCTGGTCCGGCGGCATCGACTCCGAGGACCACTTCCTGGACATCTCCGTCTACCCGGACCGCACCTGGAAGTGGCGGGACGAGGACGAGTTCGCACAGGCCCAGCGGATCGGCCTGATGGCCCCGGAACAGGCCCGGCGCGTGCGCGCGGCCGGCCGTGCGGCGGTGGACCTGATCCGGGCCTGGGGCCCGCCGTTCTCCGAAGGCTGGCAGGATTGGCGACCGGACCCGGCCTGGGGCGTACCGGCCCTGCCGGAGGACTGGGACCGCACTCCGGCGCATATGACCTCATGAGACCCTTGATGCGCCCCCGGGGGGCAATCGTAGGATCGTCCTCCGCCGCGGCGTCGGCGGTCAAATGTCGCCAGGAGCACAGCATTTGACCTAGGCCGACGCGATAACGAGAGGTAACGAGCGGGACGCGGAAACGCGGGGGGATGGTGTCCCCGCCGCTGAGCGGGTATACCGCGACTGACCGAGTTGAGTGCAGCGCACATCCAGCGCAAACGGACGGAATGCCACGCGTGACGGAGTACCCCACCTCTCAGGAGGGCCCCCAGCCGGTTGCCTCCGGCGGTCGGACGGACGAGCCCGGCCACGGCACGGAGGAACTGGGCCACGGAAAGGCCCCGCTCCCGGCGGCCGAGGCCGTGCGCACGCATGCGCAGCCCCAGGCGGCGGACCTGCCCCGCCCCCGCGCCACCGCGGAGGCACCGTCCGCCTCCGACGGGGCCGGGGAGCCCGGCGACTCCACCGCCGGGCCCGGCCAGGGCGCCGCCCGGGTCCGGGCCGGCCGTGACGAGGCCGCGGCCACCGAGGCCGGCAGCGCGCGCACCCGCGACGGCGAAGCCGCCCGCGAGGCGGCGGAGCGGCCCGCCACGTTCGGGCAGGCCGCTTCCGGGCAGGCCGGCACGTCCGGACTGCCCAGCGGCATCGGCGTCGACGCGACCATCGCGCGGCGGGAAGGCGACCGGCTGCGGTTCGTCGGAGCCGCCACCCGGCGGATCGCCCGCGGCATCGACCTCGACGAGATCGTGCTCGGCCTGTGCCGGGCCACCGTGCCCACCTTCTCCGACGCCATCCTCGTCTACCTGCGCGATCCGCTGCCGGTCGGCGACGAGCGGCCCGTCGGACCGGTCGTTTTAAGGCTCCGCCGAACCGACCGGCTCCGGCCGATCGACGAGTTCACCGGAGCAGGAGCAGGAGCCGCAGCGGGATCGGGATCGGGAGCCGGCCTCGCCGGCGCGATGACCCCCGACGGCGAGCTCGACTTCAGCCAGCTCGCCCTGGTCGGCCCGCAGGGTGACCTGCCCGCGGCCGAGCTGTGCGAGATCCGCCCCGGCGGGGCCCTGGCCGAGGTGCTGCGCGGGGTCCGCCCCGTCTTCGGGTCCTCCGCCGCGGCCCGCGCCGCCCTGCCGGAGCTGCTGGGCGCCGACCATCCGGTCCCGCGCGGCCAGCGGGCCATCCTCGCCCCCCTGCGGGGCCGCCGCCGCGTCATCGGGGCGGCGGTGTTCCTGCGCACCCCCGAGCGGCCCGCCTTCGAGACGAACGACCTGCTGGTCGCCGCGCAGCTGGCCACCCACACGGCGCTGGGCATCGACAAGGCCGTGCTCTACGGCCGCGAGGCGTACATCGCCGACGAGCTCCAGCGCACGATGCTGCCCGACAGCCTCCCCCAGCCCACCGGGGTCCGGCTCGCCAGCCGCTACCTGCCCGCCGCCGAGACGGCGCGGGTCGGCGGCGACTGGTACGACGCCATACCCCTGCCCGGCAGCCGGGTGGCACTCGTCGTCGGCGACGTCATGGGCCACTCCATGACCTCCGCCGCGATCATGGGGCAGCTCCGTACGACGGCCCAGACGCTGGCGCAGCTCGACCTGCCGCCCGCCGAGGTCCTGCACCACCTGGACGAGCAGGCGCAGCGCCTGGGCTCCGACCGGATGGCCACCTGCCTCTACGCCGTGTACGACCCGGTCTCGCACCGGATCACCATCGCCAACGCCGGCCATCCGCCGCCGGTCCTGCTCCACCTGGGCGGCCGCGCCGAGGTGCTGCGCGTACCCCCGGGCGCCCCGATCGGCGTCGGCGGCGTGGACTTCGAGGCCGTGGAGCTGGACGCCCCGGCCGGGGCCACCCTGGTGCTGTACACCGACGGCCTGGTCGAGTCCCGGCTGCGCGACGTCTGGACCGGCATCGAGCAGCTCCGCGAGCGGCTCGCCACCACCGCGCAGCTGACGGGCCTGGACCACCCGCCGCCGCTGGAGGCCCTGTGCGACGACATCCTGGACATGCTCGGCCCCGGTGACCGGGACGACGACATCGCGCTGCTCGCGGCCCGGTTCGACGGGATCGCGCCCAGTGACGTCGCGTACTGGTTCCTGGACCCGGAGGAGACCGCTCCGGGCCGGGCCCGCCGGTTCGCCCGCCGCGCGCTGGCGCGCTGGGGGCTGGAGGAGCTGGAGGACTCGCTGGAGCTGCTGGTCAGCGAGGTGGTCACGAATGCCGTGCGGTACGCCGAGCGGCCGGTGACCCTGCGCCTCCTGCGGACGGACGTACTGCGCTGCGAGGTCGGCGACGACTCCCCGCAGCTGCCGCGCCAGCGCCGGGCCCGGGACGACGACGAGGGCGGCCGCGGGCTGTTCCTGGTCAACCGGATGGCCCGCCGCTGGGGTGCCACCCGGCTGAGCAGCGGCAAGGTCGTCTGGTTCGAGCTCGCCCTGCCGGCCCCGCCGGCAGCCCCGGAGCGCCACTGACCGGGCCCGTACGGACGCCGCAGACACCTCTGCCCCGCAGGCTTCTCGCCTGCGGGGC
>NZ_JBHXKA010000190.1:0-11567 GCF_042722885.1 Streptomyces sp. NPDC058401 | reverse complement strand
TCTCCTTCCTGGGGGGGGGGGGGGGGGGGGGCCCGCCGCGCGGCCCGCCCCCCCGCCCCGCACTCCGTCAAGCGGTTACTTCGCGCCGAAGGTGAGGGTCAGCTGCGGCTTGGCGTCCACGGCGGTGGACTCCGAGGACCAGATCCACAGCGGGTCGGTGCCCGTGCTCGTCAGGCCCAGGCTGTAGCTGCTGCCCAGCACCGCGGAGATCGCCGCGGTGTCCAGCGGCGTGCTCTGGACCGCCGTACCGTCCGGCACGCCCGCGAAGGAGCCGAGCGGGCTGGTGCCCAGGGTGGGCTTGCTCTTGAAGGTGGTGCCCGCACCGCTCCAGGTGCCGGTGACCGGGACCACGGAGACGGTGTCGGTGGTGCCGGCACTGGCCACGGTCGTGGTCTTGACCTGGAGGGACGCGGACTTCAGCACCGTGCCCGCCGGAGCGGCCGGGATGTCGAAGCGCAGGTACGTCTCGTAGGCCGCGGTGCCGCGGACGGCCAGCGAGGTGGTCGTGCCGTAGGCGGTGCTGGGGGCGCCCTGGTTGATGTAGGTGTCCTCGGTCGCGGTGACCTTGGAGACCGTGTCCGTGGCGGCCTTGGCCAGGTTGTAGTGGTTCTTGACCTGGGCCTCGGTCAGCACCTTCGGGTAAACGGCCGTCTCGTCGATCTGGCCGGCGAAGAAGTTGCTGGTCGGCCGGGACGGCCAGGCGGAGAGGTTGTCGCCGCCGACGTGCCAGTAGCCCTCGATCGCCTGGGAGCCGGTGACGTTGGAGCTGTCCTTGGCCTTGCCGTCCACGTACAGCGCCATGCCGGAGGGACCCTGGGTGGCGACGACGTGGTGCCACTTGTTGTCGTTGTACGTGTCCAGCAGGCCGGTGGAGAGGGTCTTCGTCGAGCCCGGGTTGACCCCGAAGAAGATCCGGCCGGTGTTGGTCATGTAGAGGTGCTTGTCGTACAGGTTGCTGGTGCGGTCCTGGTTGGTGCCGAAACCGAGCAGCTTGCCGCCGCGGGTGGTGTTCGTCTTGAACCAGGTCTCCAGCGTGTAGCTGCTGCCGACCGTCTGGCGGTGGTCGCTGTACACCTGCTGGCTGGTGCCGTTGAAGCCCATGGCCGTGCTGGCTCCGGTGACCGCACCCGGGGTCTGGCGCAGCGCCGGGGCGTTGAGCTGGATGCCGCTGGTGTTGCCGGAGACCGAGGAGTCGGCCACGTACGGGCTGACGACGTCGTCGTAGCGCCAGTAGAGGTTGGCGCCGTCCTCGCGGACCTGGTTGGGGTACGCGCTGACCGCGGTCGGGACCGAGACCGAGACGCTGGCCGACAGGGCGCTGGTGTTGCCCGCCGCGTCGGTGGCGGTGACCCGGTAGCTGTAGGACGCGCCGGCCTTGGCCGTGGCGTCCGTCCAGGAGGCCTGCTGGCGCAGCCACTCCAGGGAGTTCGCGCTGACGGTGGCGATCGGGGTCGCGGAGCCGTTGCGGTAGATGCGGTAGGTCAGCTTGCTGTCGTCCGCGTCGTAGCTTGCGCGCCAGCGGACCTGGACCTCGCCGGGCTTGACGCTGGAGACGCTGGCGACCGGGGTGGTCGGGGCGCCGACGTCGCCGGTGGAGGCGAAGCGGGTCAGGGCCTGCTGGGCCTTGCCGTTGATGAGGGTGAACTCACCGCCGACCCACATGTACTTGGTGGCGCCCTTCTCCGCGATGGCCATGACGCGCGGGCCGATGCCCTCGCCGAGGCCGTCGTTGGCGGTGGGGTGCCAGCCGAGCTTGGCCGGGCTGCGCACGAAGCCGCCGACGGGCGCGGGGGCGTCGGCGCCGCCGTTGCCCCAGTCGGTCAGCTGCGCCAGCAGGAAGTGGCGCTTGCCGTCGGGGTACTGGCCCTCGGAGGTGCAGTTGTGCGCGTGCGAGGAGCTGTAGAGGACTCCGTCGTACGGCAGCACGGCCTGGGTGGCGCCCAGGCACTGGTCGCGCCACTTCTCGTTGAAGTCGGTGGCGAGGGCGACGCGGCCGTCGAAGCCGCCGGTGCCCTCGGCGCCGGTGTAGTAGCCCGTGGCGTCGGCCGTGATGGACTTGATGACCGACATCGAGGGGATGGTGCCGTACGTCTTGGTGACGGCTCCGGTGGTGGCGTTCACGACGGCGAGCGCGTGGCTCTGGGATCCGTTGACGGTGAAGAAGTCACCGCCCAGCAGGATGTTCTTGCCGTCGCTGCTGAGCTGGAGCGCGCGGCCGGGGTCGTCGGCGTTGGCGACGAAGGGCTTGAGCGCACCGGAGGTGGCGTCGACCGCGGCGAACCGCTCACGGGTCGCGCCCTCGACGGTGCTGAAGTCGCCCGCCGCGTACAGGGTGGTGTCGGTGGCGGTGAGCGCGCGCACGGTGGAGGGGAACTGCGGGTGGAACGAGGCCTTGGGGGTGCAGGTCGCGATGTCGATGGCGGCGACGCTGTTGACCGGGGTTCCGTTGACGGCGGCGAAGTAGCCGCCCGCGTACAGGGTCTTCTTGTCCTTCGAGACGGTGAGCGCGCGCACGGTCGCGCTGCCGTCGCCGATGGTGAAGGAGAGCTTGCAGGAGGTGGGGGCGCCGGTGGCCGCGTCGAGAGCGACGAAGTTCACGGCATCCTGCTCCGCACCGACGCCGCCGGCGGGCGGACGGACGGCGGAGAAGGTGCCACCGGCGAAGACGGTGCCGTTGACCTCCGCCATCGCCCAGACGATCCCGTTGGGCTGCCACGTCGGCAGGTCGTCGGCGGTGAAGGCCACCGGCTGCGTGATGGCCGACGCCTCGGGTATCAGCACCAGGCCTATCGCGGTGCCGGCGCCGGCCAGTGACAGGGCGAGGGCAGCAGTCAGCCCTCTGGATCTACGCATGAGCCCCCCAGGGCAATTGCCCGGCTTGAATGGCTGGTTCGGCATCTATCGGAACAGCCATATGTACTGGCGCAGACTAGGGCTCACGCGAGGGCCTGGTCACCACCCTTGACCCATTGCATACCAACTTGGAATCAACGGGTCCGGTGTGGATGGAGCACTACGGACATACGGCAGATTTGCCCCGGTCAGGCCGACTTCAGCCGCGCGAATGATCGCGAATGACCGGGACAGGGCAAATCGTAGGCGAAATATATGGCCTCAGCGGTCGATGCGGACGCTGGCGCCCGCCAGTTGGTCCTCGACCTGCCGGATGTCGGAATCCACCATGATCCTGGCCAGCTCGGCCACCAGGACCGTCGGCTTCCAGCCGAGCAGGTCGTGGGCCTTGGACGCGTCGCCGATCAGGGCGTCGACCTCGCTGGGGCGCTCGTACTTGGGGTCGTAGCGCACGTGCTCGTTCCAGTCGAGACCGGCGTGCGTGAAGGAGGCCTCGACGAACTCGCGGACGGTGGCGGCGACCCCGGTGGCCACGACGTAGTCGGTGGGCTCGTCCTGCTGGAGCATCCGCCACATGGCGTCCACGTACTCCGGGGCGTAGCCCCAGTCGCGGACGGCGTCGAGGTTGCCGAGGTAGAGCTTCTCCTGGAGGCCGGCCTTGATCCGGGCGACCGCGCGGGTGATCTTGCGGGTCACGAAGGTCTCGCCGCGGCGCGGGGACTCGTGGTTGAAGAGGATCCCGTTGACGGCGAACATGCCGTACGCCTCGCGGTAGTTCACCGTCGTCCAGTACGCGAACACCTTCGCGGCGCCGTACGGGCTGCGCGGGTGGAACGGGGTGGCCTCGTTCTGCGGGGGCGGGGTGGCGCCGAACATCTCCGAGGAGGAGGCCTGGTAGATGCGGGTGTCCACGCCGCTGGCCCGGATCGCTTCCAGCAGGCGCAGGGCGCCGAGGCCGGTCACGTCGCCGGTGTAGAGCGGGGCGTCGAAGGAGACGCGGACGTGCGACTGGGCGCCGAGGTTGTAGACCTCGTCGGGGCGTATCTCGCGGAGCAGGTTCACCAGGGCGACGCCGTCGGAGAGGTCGGCGTGATGCAGGACGAAGGAACGATTCGCCGTCTGCGGGTCCTGGTAGATGTGGTCGATCCGCTCCGTGTTGAAGCTGGAGGACCGCCGCACGAGCCCGTGCACCGTGTAGCCCTTGGAGAGCAGGAGCTCTGCGAGGTACGAGCCGTCCTGCCCGGTGACGCCGGTGATCAGCGCGGTCTTGCCCATGGGGTCCCCCTGGGGATCGTTGCGGTGCGGTCGTGGCTGCGCCCCGGGTACCGCGCCCCGGAGTACGGGGCCGGAGAGGTGCAGTGCGGGGCGGGGCCCCGGGTATGGCTCGGGGCGCGGCCCCGGGCGGGCCCGGGGTCACGCCTCGTCGTACGGGTCGGTGCCGGCGGCCGGATGTGCGGTGGCCGGGACCGGAGTGCTGGGCGGTCCGCCGCCAGGGGGCTGGAGACGGGTACCGGATGGGTACCGTACACGTTCGGCCGGGAGGGCCTCCCGGCGGATCGGGCCCCCTCGCCCCCTTGCGGGGCGGTATGTACCGGACTGGCCGGTGCCATCCGAAATCCGCCTGCCCGGCGGGGCTTCGGGGGATGCGGAAGCCGGCCGGGGCCGGGGCTCCCCCGTGAAACCGCCGACGGCAGACTGGCATCATCGGCGGTATGACAAGTTCGCCGTTCCTGCCCCCGAACGCCCGCGTCTTCGTCGCCGGCCACCGCGGCCTCGTGGGGTCCGCGGTCGTCCGCCGGCTCACCGCCGACGGGTACGAGGTGCTCACCCGCGGCCGCGCCGACCTCGACCTGCGCGATGCCGCCGCGACCGCGGCGTACCTGAGCGACGTCCGGCCCGACGCCGTGGTCCTGGCCGCCGCCAAGGTCGGCGGGATCATGGCCAACAGCACGTTCCCGGTGCAGTTCCTGGAGGACAACCTCAAGATCCAGCTGAGCGTCGTCGCCGGGGCGCACGCCGCGGACGTCGGCCGGCTGCTGTTCCTCGGCTCCTCCTGCATCTACCCGAAGCTGGCCCCGCAGCCCATCAGCGAGGACGCCCTGCTGACCGGGCCGCTGGAGCCGACGAACGAGGCCTACGCCCTGGCGAAGATCGCCGGCATCGTGCAGGTCCAGTCGTACCGCAAGCAGTACGGGGCCTCGTACATCTCGGCCATGCCCACGAACCTCTACGGCCCGGGCGACAACTTCGACCTGGAGTCCTCGCACGTCCTGCCCGCGCTCATCCGCCGCTTCCACGAGGCGGCCGCCGAGGGGCGCGAGGAGGTCACGCTGTGGGGTTCGGGCACGCCCCGCCGGGAGTTCCTGCACGTGGACGACCTGGCCGCCGCCTGTGCGGTGCTGCTGCGCGAGTACGACGGCGCCGAGCCGGTGAACATCGGCTGCGGCGAGGACCTGACCATCAAGGCCCTCGCGGAGACCGTCGCCGAGGTGACCGGCTTCCGCGGCAGGCTCGCCTGGGACACCTCGAAGCCCGACGGGACGCCCCGCAAGCTGCTGGACGTCACCCGGCTGCGCGGGCTCGGCTGGAAGCCCGCGATCCCGCTGCGCGAGGGGATCGCCGCCACCTACGCCTGGTGGCGCGAGCAGGGCTGATCCCGGGGCGCCGGTTCCCGGCGCCTCAGTACGCTCCGCAGCTCAGTACGCTCCGCGCCTCTGTACGCTCCGTGCCTCAGTACGCTCCGCGACCGTCGACCACGGCGCGGAGCGTGCGGCCCATGACGTCGACGTCACTGGTGAACGACCAGTTGTCCACGTACTGCAGGTCGAGCTGGATCGTCTCGTCCCACGAGAGGTCGGACCGCCCGCTGATCTGCCACAGCCCGGTCATCCCCGGCCGCACCGCGAGCCGGCGCAGTTCGACCTCGTCGTACTCCGCCACCTCCTCCGGCAGCGGCGGGCGCGGGCCGACCAGCGACATGTTGCCCGCCACCACGTTGATCAGCTGGGGCAGTTCGTCCATGGAGGTGCGGCGCAGCAGCCGGCCCACGCGGGTCACGCGGGGGTCGCGGCGCATCTTGAACATCAGGCCGTCGTTCTCGTTCGCCCCGGACAGCTCGGCCTTGAGCGCGTCGGCGTCCGCGACCATCGTGCGGAACTTCCACATGACGAAGGGGACTCCGTCGCGGCCGATGCGCCGCTGCCGGTAGAAGGCCGGTCCGCGCGAGCCGCAGCGGATCGCCAGGACCATCGCGAGGAAGGCCGGCGACAGCAGGACCAGTCCGAGGGCCGCGCCGGCCCGGTCCAGTACCGACTTCAGCAGGGGCTGCATGCCGCGGCTGACCGGCGGCGCCACCCGCAGTATGGCCAGGCCGCCCGCGGACAGGGTCTCCAGCCGCTTGACGGAGACCTCCACCAGGCCGGGGAAGACCGCCAGTTCGAGCCCGGCGTCGTGCAGGGCCCAGGAGATCCGGCGCAGCCGCTCCCCCGCGAGCCGGGCGCCCGGTGCGACGAGCACCAGGTCGGCGCGGTGGGCGGCGACGGCTCCGAGCACGGCGGCGGAGTCCCCGTTGGGGGACTGCGCCGTGGCGGAGCCGAGCCGCGCGGCCACGGGTACCCCGCTGTCGAGTCCGCCGGGACCCACCGGGACCACGCCGACCACCACGTACGGGTGGTCGGTGCGTGCGGCGAGGTGCCCGATGACGGACTCGGCGGAGTCGGGCTCGCCGACGACCAGGACCCGGCTCACCGCCTGGGCTTCGCGCCGGGCGGCGGAGAGGTGACGGTAGGTCAGCTTGTGGCAGGCGACGGTGACGAGCAGGGCGGGTACGAGGGCGCCTAGGGCGGACAGCCGGGGGGTGTTCTCCCCCGTGATCACGCGGGCCACGGCGAGCACGCCGATCAGAATCAGCCAGTCGTGTACGACCGGCAGGACTCCCCGGGATTCACCGAGCGCGCGGCCCGCGTAGCGCCGGCGCATCAGCTGCACGCCGGTCCAGGCGAGGGCCGCGCCCAGGGCGCAGAACAGGGGCCGCGCCTGCTGGGCGGCCTCGAAGACCAGGCCGACGGGGACTCCCGCGCCGATCAGGTCCGCGGCGACCGCGGCGGGCAGGTACCAACGGGCCTTGTCGCGCAGGCCCCGGGCCGGTACGGCCGGCGTCCGGGCCGCGCCGGCCACTCTTTGCACAGGTATATGGACATGCCTCATGGGCCCCCCTGGCACGTGGTCTATGACGGTGGCGCGAGTCCGCGGCTTCCCCTGGCAGTGGACATCAGACGCACCGGGAAACAGTACGACAAACGCCCGTACGGTAAATGCCGTTTCGCAGAACCGGACATCTTGTTGCCCAAGCGTTAGCGACCGGTGGTCCGCATTCCGGACCGCGGGACGCCCTCTTTCTCATCCCAAAGTGAATGTTCCGGATACCGGATACGTCTCTTCGGACAACGAACGATTTCCGGCCAACCTTTTGACGCGGCCCTGACATCACAGCGCCCAGGTGACACTCTTCGACCGTTCTTCGCACCAGCCCGATCTGCCCGGAGGCCCACCCAGCCATCCGGAACCCCCCTTGCAGAAGGAGTCTGCGTTGAGTCCCACCCCCCAGCGGCGTGCCACCACGGCCGGCGCGCTTGTTGCCGCGGCCGCTCTCCTCGCCGTAGGCATCCAGACCGGAACCGCCACCGCCGACGCCACCGCGTCGAAGGCCTCTTCGGTCGCCCAGGCAAACCCCGGCGCGGAAAACCGCGCACTCAGCGCTTCGGAGCGTGCGACGCTCCTGGCCGAGGCCAACTCCACCTCCGTGCAGGCGGCCAAGGCCCTCGGCCTCGCCGGCTCGGAGAAGCTCATCGTCCGTGACGTCGTCAAGGACGCTGACGGCACCACGCACACCACGTACGAGCGCACCTACAACGGGATACCCGTGCTCGGCGGTGACCTGACGGTCCACGCCAAGGACGGCGTGACCAAGAGCGTCACCAAGGCCACCAACGCGGACATCAAGGTCGCGGACACCACCGCCGCCGTCACCCCGGCCTCGGCCGAGGGCGTGGCCGTGAAGTCCGCCAACGCGGCCGGCGCCAAGGACGCCAAGGCCTCCCAGGGCGCCCGCAAGGTGATCTGGGCCGCCGAGGGCGCCCCGGTCCTCGCCTTCGAGACCGTCGTCGGCGGGCTCCAGCACGACGGCACCCCGAGTGCACTGCACGTGGTCACCAACGCCAAGACCGGCGCGAAGATCACCGAGTGGCAGGCGATCGAGACCGGCGTCGGCAACACGATGTACAGCGGTCAGGTCACGCTGGGCACCTCGCAGTCGGGCAGCAACTACACGCTGACCGACGCCGGGCGCGGCAACCACAAGACCTACGACCTCAACGGCGGGTCCAGCGGCACCGGCACCCTGTTCACCAGCACCAGCGACACCTGGGGCACCGGCGCCGCCTCCAACCGGGCGACCGCCGCGGCCGACGCGCACTACGGCGCCCAGCTGACGTGGGACTACTACAAGAACGTGCACGGCCGCAACGGCCTGCGCAACGACGGCGTGGCCCCGTACAGCCGGGTCCACTACGGCAACGCGTACGTCAACGCGTTCTGGGACGACTCCTGCTTCTGCATGACCTACGGCGACGGCCAGGGCAACACCAAGCCGCTGACCTCCATCGACGTGGCCGCGCACGAGATGACGCACGGTCTGACCTCGGTCACCGGCAACATGACCTACTCGGGCGAGCCCGGCGGCCTGAACGAGGCGACCTCCGACATCATGGCGGCGGCCGTCGAGTTCAACGCCAACAACGCCAACGACGTCGGCGACTACCTGGTCGGCGAGAAGATCAACATCAACGGCAACGGGACCCCGCTGCGCTACCAGGACAAGCCGAGCAAGGACGGCTCCTCCAAGGACGCGTGGTACTCGGGCATCGGCTCCATCGACGTCCACTACTCCTCGGGCCCGGCCAACCACTGGTACTACCTGGCCTCCGAGGGCTCGGGCGCCAAGGTCATCAACGGGGTCAGCTACGACTCGCCGACCTCGGACGGCCTCCCGGTCACCGCGATCGGCCGTGACGCCGCCTCGAAGATCTGGTTCCGCGCGCTGACGGTCGGCTACTTCAAGTCGAACACCAACTACGCCGACGCCCGCGTCCAGACGCTGAAGGCCGCAGGGGACCTGTACGGCGTGGGCTCGACCACGTACAACAACGTGGCCAACGCCTGGGCCGGCATCAACGTCGGTCCCCGCGTCGTGAGCGGTGTCACGGTCACCAACCCCGGTAACCAGAGCACCATCACGGGCAGCGCCGTCAGCCTCCAGGTCCAGGCCACCAGCACCAACGCGGGTGCCCTGAGCTACGCGGCCACCGGTCTGCCGACCGGTCTGTCGATCAACGCCTCGAACGGCCTGATCTCCGGGACCGCCTCCACCGCCGGCACGTACAACGTGACGGTCACGGTGACGGACTCCGCGAGCAAGACCGGGACGGCCTCCTTCGTGTGGACCGTCGGGACCTCGCAGCAGACGGTCTTCGAGAACACGACCGACTACACGATCGCGGACAACGCCACGGTGGAGTCCCCGATCGCCGTCAACCGCACGGGCAACGCTCCGGCCGCGCTCAAGGTGGACGTCAACATCATCCACACCTACGTCGGTGACCTGAAGGTCGACCTCGTCGCCCCCGACGGCACCGTCTACAACCTGCGCAACCGCACCGGCGGCAGCGCGGACAACATCGTCCAGCAGTTCACGGTCAACGCCTCCTCCGAGGTCGCGGCCGGTACCTGGAAGCTCCGGGTGGCCGACCTGGCCAGCGCCGACGTCGGCAAGATCGACAGCTGGAAGCTCACCTTCTGACCCCCACCGGGGCCGATCGTGAACCAGAGCCGAACCGCTAGATACCGCTAGATCACGGGGCCGCCCGGGAGAAGACCTCCCCGGGCGGCCCTGTTCCATGGGGCCGGGGCCCCGCTCCACGGAGCCGGGGGTCCCGTTCCGCCGGGCCCCGTTCCATAGGGCCCGGCGGCCGGGGTCCACGTACCCCCAGGGCCGGGACCTTCGGCGCCCGCCGGGCGGCCGGGCCGGCGTCATAGTGGAATTCAGCGAACCTACGGAACCGTAGGTTCGGGTGATTCCGAGGACGTGACCCATGCCGCAGACCCCCACGAACGCCCCCGCCGCACACCACCCCTGGCTGATCCAGGGCGGCATGGGCGTCGGCGTCTCCGGCTGGCGGCTGGCCAGGGCCGTCTCCGGCGAGGGCCAGCTGGGCGTGGTCTCCGGCACCGCCCTGGACGTCGTACTGGCCCGGGTGCTGCAGACCGGCGACCCCGGCGGCCACGCCCGCCGGGCGCTGGCGGCCTTCCCGCTGCCCGAGCTCGCCCAGACCGCCCTCGACCTCTACTTCCGCGAGGAAGGCCTCGCGGACGGCGCGGCGATGCGCACCACCCCGCGACTGCGGGCGACGGGCGGATCGCAGGCCGAGATCCTCACCGTCCTCGGCAACTTCGCCGAGGTCTGGCTCGCCAAGGAGGGACATGACGGTGTCGTCGGCATCAACTACCTGGAGAAGATCCAGCTCGCCACCGCCCCCGCGATGTTCGGCGCGATCCTGGCAGGCGTCGACTACGTGCTCGTGGGCGCGGGAGTCCCCGGTCAGATCCCGGCCCTCGCCTCAAGGCTGGCGCGCTACGAACGCTGCGTGAGCAAGATCCACGTGGAGGGCGACGAGGAGCCCCTGAACCACCTCTTCGACCCCGCCGCCCTGCTCGCCGGGCACCTGCCCGGCCCGCTGCGCCGCCCCCGCGTGCTGGCCATCGTCTCGCTCCCGGTCCTGGCCACCTACCTGGCCCGGGACGAGATCACCCGCCCCGACGGCTTCGTGATCGAGACCAGCCAGGCCGGCGGCCACAGCGCCCCGCCGCGCGGGCCGATGAAGCTCGACGGGGACGGCGAGCCGGTCTACGGTCCGCGCGACAGCCCCGACCTCGCCAAGATGGCGGCGCTCGGGCTGCCGTTCTGGCTCGCCGGCGGCCAGGCCAGCCCCGAGGCCGTGGCCGGGGCGCTCGCCGAGGGCGCGGCCGGTGTCCAGATCGGCAGCGCGTTCGCCCTGTGCGAGGAGTCGGGGATGGCCCGCCACCTGCGCGAGGAGCTGCTGGAGCGGGCCCACACCGGGACCCTGTCGGTCCGCAACGACCCCGAGGCCTCCCCGACTTCGTTCCCGTTCAAGGTGGCGGACCTGCCGGGGACGGTCTCCGAGCCGGAGGTGTCCGATGCCCGGCGCCGGGTCTGCGACCTCGGGTTCCTGCGCACTCCCGTACGGGGGCCGCGCGGTCTGGTCTACCGCTGCGCTGCCGAGCCGGTCGCCGCGTACGTCCGCAAGGGCGGCGAGGCTTCCGACACCAAGGGCCGCCAGTGCCTGTGCAACGGGCTGCTGGCCACGATCGGGCTGGCCCAGCGCCGGCCGCACGGCCGGGTGGAACCCCCGCTGGTGACGATCGGCAAGGACCTGTCCTTCCTCCCGAAGCTCGCCCCGAACGCCGAGCCGTACACGGCCGCGGACGTGGTGCGGTGGCTCGCGGCGGGCGCGGGGCAGCCCGCCGGACGCTGAGACCCGGGACAGGTGAAGGGCCCGGCTCGCCTGGGGAGCCGGGCCGGTCGCAGGCCGTGGGATCAGGCGAGGGAGCTGTACACCGAGTCGTGGAGGGCCGAGGTC
>NZ_JBHXKA010000189.1:0-11644 GCF_042722885.1 Streptomyces sp. NPDC058401 | reverse complement strand
AGGGGGTCCGGGCGCAGCCCGGGGCCCCGCTTTCAGCCCGTCCGGCGTTTGAGGACCGGGTCCGGGCCGGCCCGGGGAACGGTGGAAGGGCGGGTCGGGGACAGCCGCGCGCAGCGCCCCCCGGGGCGGCCGCCCCGGGGATGGGCCCGCCAGGGCAGGGCTTCGCAGGCTGGCGGCTCGACTCGGGGCAAGGCCTCGTAGGGCGGGCCCGGGGTCACGGGGACCCCGATACCCTGTCCCCGTGGCAAAACCAGTCCGGATCCCGACCGCGAAAGTCGCCCTCTCCACCGCCTCCGTCTACCCGGAGTCCACGGCGACCGCCTTCGAGATCGCCGCACGCCTCGGCTACGACGGCGTCGAGGTGATGGTCTGGACGGACCCGGTCAGCCAGGACGTCGACGCCCTGCGCCGGCTTTCCGACCACCACCAGGTCCCGATCCTGGCCATCCACGCCCCCTGCCTCCTCATCACGCAGCGCGTGTGGTCCACCGACCCGTGGACCAAGCTCCAGCGCGCCCAGGCGGCAGCCGAGAAGCTCGGTGCGAGCACGGTGGTGGTGCACCCGCCGTTCCGGTGGCAGCGCCAGTACTCCCGCGACTTCGTGACCGGGATCTGGCGGATGGCGGACGAGACCGACGTCCGCTTCGCCGTCGAGAACATGTACCCCTGGCGCTACCGCGACCGCGAGATGCTCGCCTACGCGCCCGAGTGGGACGTCACCAAGGACGACTACCGCCACTTCACGGTCGACCTGTCGCACACCGCGACCGCCCGCACCGACGCCACCGCGATGATCGACCGGATGGGCGACCGCCTCGCCCACATCCACCTCGCCGACGGAAACGGTTCCGCGAAGGACGAGCACCTGGTCCCCGGCCGCGGCAGCCAGCCCTGCGCCGAGCTGCTGGAGCGGCTCGCCGCCACCTCCTTCGACGGGCACGTCGTCATCGAGGTCAACACCCGCCGCGCGATGTCCTCCGCCGAGCGCGAGGCCGACCTCGCCGAGGCCCTGGCCTTCACCCGCCTGCACCTCGCGACCGCCCCCGGCCCGGCATCCAGGACCCCGCACCCATGACCGAGTCCGTGCCGGACGGCGCCCCCGTGAAGCCGGCCAGGCCCCGCCGCGGCCCCGGCCGCCCCCGCCAGGACGAGGCCGACGACGGCCCCGGCACCCAGGAGCGCATCCGCCTGGCGGCCCGCGCCGAGTTCGCGGCGCGCGGCTACGACAAGACCTCCGTACGCGGGATCGCCAAGGCCGCCGGCGTGGACCCGGCCCTGGTGCACCACTACTTCGGCAGCAAGGACGAGCTCTTCGCCACCGCGATCGAGCTCAGCATGGAGCCCGCCCTGGTCCTGCCCGCGATCCTCGGTGCGGGCCCCGACGGCATCGGCGAGCGCCTGGCCCGCTATTTCCTCGGCGTCTGGGAGAACCCGGTCACCCGGACCCCGCTGCTCGCCGTCGTCCGCTCGGCCCTCACCCACGAGGCCGCCGCGAAGGTGCTGCGCCGGCTGATCCTGCACCGGCTGCTGGAGCGGATCGCGGCCGACCTCGACGTCCCCGACCCGACCTTCCGCGCCGAGCTCGCCGCCTCCCACATGGTCGGCATCGCGATCCTGCGCTACGTGGTCCAGGTCGAGCCCCTCGCGTCCGCGGACCCGGAGACGATCATCGCGCTGGTGGCCCCCACCCTCCAGCGCTACCTCACCGAGGAATGAGAACGGCCGGGGCCCGCCTCCCGGTAGCCTGCGCACCCGTGCCCATTTACTGAGCCGGCCGTCCCGGGATCCGGACAGCGCGTCCGGATCGCGGGCAGGGGGCGTAGCCTCGTAACCGAGCCATATCCACAGTCGCGGCAGACGCTCGCGTCACCGCACACACGGGGAGAGATCCGATGCCCGAGCTGAGGTCCCGCACCGTCACCCACGGCCGCAACATGGCAGGCGCACGTGCCCTGATGCGCGCCTCGGGCGTAGCGAGCGCGGACATCGGGAAGCCGATCATCGCGGTCGCCAACTCCTTCACGGAGTTCGTCCCCGGCCACACCCACCTGGCCCCCGTCGGCCGCATCGTCTCCGAGGCGATCCTGGCCGCCGGCGCCGTCCCCCGCGAGTTCAACACCATCGCGGTCGACGACGGCATCGCCATGGGCCACGGCGGCATGCTGTACTCGCTCCCCTCCCGCGACCTGATCGCGGACTCGGTCGAGTACATGGTCGAGGCGCACTGCGCCGACGCGCTGATCTGCATCTCCAACTGCGACAAGATCACCCCCGGCATGCTGATGGCCGCCATGCGCCTCAACATCCCGGTCGTCTTCGTCTCCGGCGGCCCGATGGAGGCCGGTCAGGCCACCCTCGTCGACGGCACCGTCCGCAAGCTCGACCTGATCGACGCGATGGTGGACGCCTCGAACGACAGCGTCTCCGACGAGGACGTCCTGCGGATCGAGGAGAACGCCTGTCCCACCTGCGGCAGCTGTTCGGGCATGTTCACCGCCAACTCGATGAACTGCCTCGCCGAGGCCATCGGCCTGGCCCTCCCCGGCAACGGCTCGGTCCTCGCGACGCACACCGCCCGCCGCGCCCTGTACGAGGACGCCGGCCGCACGATCGTCGAGATCACCAAGCGCTACTACGAGCAGGACGACGAGTCGGTCCTGCCCCGCAACATCGCGACCCGCCAGGCCTTCGAGAACGCCATGGCCCTCGACATCGCGATGGGCGGCTCCACGAACACGATCCTGCACCTCCTCGCCGCCGCGCAGGAGGCCGGGCTGGACTACGACCTCACGGACATCGACGAGATCTCCCGCCGGGTCCCGTGCCTCGCCAAGGTCGCGCCGAACGTGGCGCCCGGCGGCACGTACTACATGGAGGACATCCACCGGGCCGGCGGCATCCCCGCCCTCCTCGGCGAACTGCACCGCGGCGGCCTCCTCAACAAGGACGTCACCACGGTCCACTCCGCCAACCTGGAGGAGTGGCTCGCCAAGTGGGACGCCCGCTCCGGCACCGCCCCGGACGAGGTCATGGAGCTGTGGCACGCGGGCCCCGGCTGCCAGCGTTCCGCCTCCGCCTTCTCCCAGTCCGAGCGCTGGGACACCCTCGACCTCGACTCCGAGGGCGGCTGCATCCGTTCCGTCCAGCACGCCTACTCCAAGGACGGCGGCCTCGCCGTCCTGCGCGGCAACATCGCGGTCGACGGCTGCGTCGTGAAGACCGCCGGCGTCGACGAGTCGATCTGGACCTTCGAGGGCCCGGCCGTGGTCTGCGAATCGCAGGACGAGGCCGTCGACAAGATCCTCCGCAAGGAGATCAAGGCGGGCGACGTGGTCGTCATCCGCTACGAGGGCCCGCGCGGCGGTCCCGGCATGCAGGAGATGCTCTACCCGACGTCCTTCCTCAAGGGCCGCGGCCTCGGCAAGGTCTGCGCCCTGATCACGGACGGCCGCTTCTCCGGCGGCACCTCGGGCCTGTCCATCGGCCACGCCTCCCCGGAGGCGGCCTCGGGCGGCTCCATCGCGGTCGTGGAGGACGGCGACCGCATCCGCATCGACATCCCGAACCGCTCCATCGAGCTCCTGGTCGACGAGGCCACGCTGGCCGCCCGCCACGAGGCCCTGGGCGGCGTCTACGCCCCGAAGAACCGCGAGCGCAAGGTCTCCGCGGCCCTGCGCGCCTACGCGGCGATGGCCACCAGCGCCGACAAGGGCGCGGTCCGCGACGTCAGCCTCCTGGAGCGCTGACCCCGCAACCCGCCGGCCCCGGCCCCGTCCGACACCCTCGGACGGGGCCGTCCGCGTTCCGCCGCCGTCACCACCCCGCGGGATCCCCCGCCGCCACCGCGAACACGCTCCCGTCCGGCGCCGACGCGTACACCCGCCCGTCCCCGACGACGGGCGCGGGCAGACTCGCCGCGAAGGTGTCCTTCCCGGCGCCCATGCGGGGTCTGGTCTGGCCCAGCAGCTTCCCCCCGCGCGCGTCGACGGCGAGCAGCCGGCCGTCCGAGGCGCTGAGGTAGACCCGGCCGTCGGCGAACACGGGGCGGGAGGCCAGGGCGATGCCCGTCTCCAGCCGCCACTCCTGCTTCGCGGCGCCCATGGCGACGAGCGCGCCCGTGGCCCCGAAGACGTACACGACCCCGTCGGGCCCCACGGTCGCCTGAGCGTCGTACAGCGGCGACGCGAGCCGCACGCGCTGTACGGTGCGGGTCGCCAGGTCCACCCGTACGACTCCGGCCGTCTTGGCCGGCTCCTCGTCGTTCAGCAGGTACAGGCCGCCTTGAGCCGTGCCGACAGGCTGCAGCCGTCCCGTGGTGTGGACCTGCCAGCGCACGGTTCCGTCGGCCGGGTCCACGGCCGAGACCTGCGTCGAGGCCGCAGCACTGTCGGGCGTCGCCACGTAGAGCACGGCCTGGTCGGCCTGCTCCGCTCCGTGCCACCAGAGGGATCCCGGCCCGCCGATCCGCTTCGTCCACCGCGGGTTGCCGCTGGCCGGGTCCAGGCCGGTGACGCTTCCCTGCGCCGTCTCGATCAGCAGTACCCGCCCGCCTGCGGCCACCACCTGGGTGCCGCCCGGAAGCTTCCGCCGCCACTGCTCCGCGCCCGTCCGGGAGTCCAGCGCCTGGAGCAGCTCGCTGCCCGGCGCCACCGCGAGCACCAGGCCCGCCGCGTGGAGGAGCGCACCGCCGACCGCGGTCTTCGCGCCGTGCGCGGGAGGGCGGACCGTCCACAGCACGGAACCGTCCGCCGGGGAGAGCCGGGCGGCCGTCAGGCCGGACCCCGCGCAGTACAGGGCCGCGGATTCCCAGGAGCAGGACGCCGAGCGCTCGCCCAGGGCCACCGACCACGGGGCGGGGCCCTTCGCCGCCGGGGGCGGCGACCCCGTCTGCTGCGCGGTGAGCCGCTCGGCAGGTGCGCCGGGCGACCCGAACTCCAGGTACCCACCGGCCGCCCCGACGGCGAGCACCAGCCCGATCGCCGCCGCGAGGACCCGGGGCCTGACCCGCCGCCCGCGAGGGCGAGGCCGCGGGTGCGGGTGCGGGCCGACGGGGGCCTGCTCCCGCCGGTGCGTCGCCTCCTCGTCGGGCGCCGGCCGGCGCGGCTGCGGGATGAAGGCCTGCGTGTCCTGGTCCGTCGGGTATGCCACCGCCCGCAGCGCCACGATCAGCGCGTCCGCGCTCGGCCGCTCCGCCGGATCCTTGGCCAGGCACTGGGCGACCAGCGGCGCGAGCCGCTCGGGCAGGCCGGTCAGGTCGGGCTCGCTGTGCACCACCTGGTACGCCACGAGGTAGTGGCTGTCGGAGTCGAAGGGCCCCCGCCCGGTCGCCGCGTACACGAGCACCGCGCCCAGGGCGAACACATCGGCCGCGGTTCCCACTTCGCGAGGCCGCTGGAACTGCTCCGGCGCCATGAAGGGCGGGGTCCCGATCAGCTTGCCCGTCTCGGTGCGCAGATCGCTGTCGGCCGGCCGCGAGATCCCGAAGTCGATGACCCGCACCCCGTCGGGGTCCATCAGCACGTTGCTGGGCTTCAGGTCCCGGTGCACGACCCCCGCCCGGTGGATGTCACGCAGGGCCTCCGCGAGCCCGGCGGCGAGCCGCGCCAGTTCCCGGGCCTCCAGCACCTGCTCCCGTACCCGCTCGGAGAGCGTCGGGGCGTCGATGAACAGCGTGGCCATCCAAGGCCGTTCGGCATCGGGATCCGCGTCCACGACGGGCGCGGTGAACGCTCCGCTGACCCGACGCGCGGCCGCGACCTCCTGCCGGAACCGGGCCCGGAACTCCGGGTCCACGGCGTGCTGCGGATGCACGATCTTGACGGCGAGTTTCAGCCCCGACTCGGAGGTGGCCAGGTGGACGACGCCCATGCCGCCGGAACCGAGCACGGACTCAAGCCGGTACTGCCCGGCGTACTCCGGAAATCCCGCGTAATCCGCCCGCGCTGACCGCACCGCTCACCACCCCCGCCGGAGCCTAGTCGATGGTCCGTGCGAATCTCCAAGGTCCTGCTACCCTGCGCGAGTTGCGCAGGGCAACACACCCTAGGGGGGTCATTTCGCATGTCTGTTGAGAGCGATTCAAGCCAAGTCCAGAGCCTCACCTCGGGGTCGGGATTCCCGACGTTCCCCGTCGCCCCCGGCTACCGGGTGAACGTCCGCAGCGGCCCCGGCACCAATTACTCGATCATCGACACGCTCCCGACCGGCGCGTCCGTGTCGATCCGCTGCCAGTGCGAGGGGACGACCGTCACCGGCCCGTACGGCACCACGTCCATCTGGGACTGCATCGGGAACAGCCGCTTCGTCTCCGACGCCTACGTGAAGACGGGCAGCGACGGCTACGTCGCCACCCGCTGCGCCTGACCGCACGGAGGGGGAGAGAAATGATCAGTCGACGACGCATGCTCGGCCTCGGCAGCTCCGTGGTCGCGGCGGTTCCCGCGCTCGTGCTCGCGGGGGCGGGCGGGGCAGCCGCCGCCGGAGGAGGGTCGGGATTCCCGACGTTCCCGGTCGCCCCCGGCTACCAGGTGAACGTCCGCAGCGGCCCCGGCACCAATTACTCGGTCACCCGGGTCCTGCCGCTCGGCGCGTCCGTCGGTCTCCGCTGCCAGTGCGAGGGGACGACCGTCACCGGGCCGTACGGCACCACGTCCATCTGGGACAACATCGCCAATGGCGAGTTCATCTCCGACGCGTACGTGAAGACCGGCAGCGACGGTTACGTCACCAGCCGCTGCGGCTGAGACCCGCCCGCACCCATCCGGGTCCGCCACCCGGCCCGACCCGTGAGACACCCCGGGTCCTCCCTGCCCGGCGGGGGATAATCGCTGGTGTGAGCGACGACCAGCGAGACCAGACCCCCGCCGAGCCGGCCCCCGCCGAGCCCGCGTCCCCGGCGCAGCCCGTGGTGCCCACCGGCCCCGAGCCCGAGCCGATCCGGTTCTTCGGGACCACCTGGGTGAACCACGACGGCGGCTACGGTGCGCGCCGCGTCGGCGTGGCCCTCGGTGCGCTGGTCCTCGCGGTCGTGAGCGCCTTCCTGCTGCGGTTCTCCTACGAGGGCCTGGAGATCGGGAACGTCGGCGCCTTCCTCAGCATCTCGGTCGTGATCCTCTTCGCGATCGCCAGCTCCATCGCCTTCGCCAAGACCTGGGAGTCCTTCAGCCGCCGGCAGCCCCCGTCCTCCGACGAGACCGCCCTCAAGGGTCTGAAGGCGATCGGTTTCATCGGCAGCCTCATCGCGTACTTCCTGCGCTGCTTCGTCGAGGCCCCCGGCGAGAAGCTGCGCCGCACCGAGTACGAGCGCGCCTCGGTCGAGTTCGACCGCCGCCGCAGCTCCCGTACGGGCAACCCGGCCGCGCGCCGCCCCAAGCGCAAGAAGTAGCCCCGGCACCCACCCCAGCCTTGCGCCGGGGCACCGACGGGAGCATTATTCATCACATGATGAATAACCGAGCGGCCGCCGCCGTCCACGCCGACGGCCTCACCGTCCGCCGAGGCACCGGCCGCAGCCCCCGCACCGTCCTCGACGGCCTCTCCTTCGACGTCCCCCGCGGCCGCATCACCGGCCTCCTCGGCCCCTCCGGCTGCGGAAAGTCCACCCTGATGCGCGCCGTCGTCGGCACCCAGGCCCACGTCACCGGCACCCTCGACGTGCTCGGCCACCCCGCCGGCCACCCGGGACTGCGCTCCCGCATCGGCTACGTCACCCAGGCGCCCTCCGTCTACGACGACCTCACCGTCCGGCAGAACCTCGACTACTTCGCCGCGATCCTCGACCCCGGCCGAGCCGCCGCCGAACGCCGCCGCGAGACCGTCACCCGGGCCATCGCCGACGTCGACCTCACCACCCACGCCACCGCCCTCGCCGGAAACCTCTCCGGCGGCCAGCGCAGCAGGGTCTCCCTCGCCGTCGCCCTCCTCGGCAGCCCCGAGCTCCTCGTCCTCGACGAGCCGACCGTCGGCCTCGACCCGGTCCTGCGCCGCGACCTGTGGAACCTCTTCCACGAGATCACCACCACCCGCGGCGCCACCCTCCTCGTCTCCTCCCACGTCATGGACGAAGCCGAGCGCTGCCACGACCTCCTCCTCATGCGCGAGGGCCGCATCCTCGCCCAGGACACCCCCGAGGCCCTGCGCACCCGTACCCGCACCGACACCGTCGAAGAGGGCTTCCTCCACCTCGTCGACGCCGCCAACGCCGAAGCCGCCGCAGTCGCCGCAGCCCCCCACGGGAGCACCCGATGAGCACCGCCCGCACCCTCGCCACCGCCGCCCGCGTCCTGCGCCAGCTCCGCCACGACCCGCGCTCCATCGCGCTGATGCTGCTGGTCCCCGTACTGATGCTGGTCCTGCTCCGCTACGTCTTCGACGGCAGCCCGGGGACCTTCGACAGCATCGGCGCGTCCCTCCTCGGGATCTTCCCGCTCATCACGATGTTCCTGATCACCTCCATCGCGACCCTGCGCGAACGCACCTCCGGCACCCTCGAACGCCTCCTCGCCATGCCGCTCGGCAAGGGCGACCTCATCGCCGGCTACGCCCTCGCCTTCGGCGCCATGGCGGTCGTCCAGTCCCTGCTCGCCACCGGCGTCGCCCTCTGGGCCCTCGGCCTCGACGTCGTCGGCTCCCCGTGGCTGCTCCTGCTGGTCGCCCTCCTCGACGCCCTGCTCGGCACCGCGCTCGGCCTCTTCGTCTCCGCCTTCGCGGCCTCCGAGTTCCAGGCCGTCCAGTTCATGCCGGCGGTGATCTTCCCCCAGCTCCTGCTGTGCGGACTCTTCGCCGCCCGCGACACCATGCAGCCCGTCCTCGAAGCGATCTCGAACGTCCTGCCCATGTCCTACGCCGTCGACGGCATGAACCAGGTCCTCACCCACACCGACATGACCGCCGACTTCCTCCGCGACGCCGTCATCGTCGCCGGATGCGCCGTCCTGGTCCTCACCCTCGGCGCCGCCACCCTCCGCCGCCGCACGCCCTGACCGGAAGAACGGGGCCTGACCGCAGTCCGGACAGCCCGCCACCGCTCCCCGCCCGAGTGCAAGGATGAGGACGCAAACCATGCACGCACGCACGCATGCGTGCACGAACAGTTCGGCGAGGTGAATCGGGCATGACCCAGACAGTCGCAGTCCTCGGTACCGGCAAGATCGGCGAGGCCCTGCTCAGCGGGATGATCCGCGGCGGTTGGCCCGCCTCCAAGCTCCTCGTCACCGCCCGCCGCCCGGAACGCGCCGAGGAGCTCCGCACCCGCTACGGCGTCGAGGCCGTCACCAACGCCGAGGCCGCCAAGCGCGCCGACACCCTCATCCTCACCGTGAAGCCGCAGGACATGGGCAAGCTCCTCGAAGAGCTCGCCCCGCACGTCCCCGCGGACCGCCTGATCATCAGCGGCGCGGCCGGCATCCCGACCTCCTTCTTCGAGGAGCGCCTCGCCCAGGGCACCCCCGTCGTCCGCGTCATGACGAACACCCCCGCCCTCGTCGACGAGGCCATGTCCGTCATCTCGGCCGGCAGCCACGCCACCGCCGCGCACCTCGCGCACACCGAGGAGATCTTCGGCGGCGTCGGCAAGACCCTGCGCGTCCCGGAATCCCAGCAGGACGCGGCCACCGCCCTCTCCGGCTCCGGCCCCGCCTACTTCTACTACCTCGTCGAGGCCATGACCGACGCGGGCATCCTCCTCGGACTGCCCCGCGCCCAGGCCCACGACCTCATCGTCCAGGCCGCCGTCGGCGCCGCCGTCATGCTCCGCGACAGCGGCGAACACCCGGTCAAGCTCCGCGAGGCCGTCACCTCCCCGGCCGGCACCACCATCAACGCGATCGTGGAGCTGGAGAAGCACGGCGTACGGGCGGCCCTGATCGCCGCCCTCGAAGCGGCCCGCGACCGCAGCCGCGAACTCGCCTCCGGCAACAGCTGACACCGGCCCACCGCTACGGGGCTGCGCACGCAGCCCCGTACCGGCCGGGCCCCCACCGTTCAGGGCTCCAGCAGCCCGATGGCCCGGTACGCCGCGTCGACCACGGGCCGCGCCATCGCCCGGGCCCGCCCGGCCCCCGCGCGCAGCACCGCCTCGACCGTCCCCGGATCGGCCGCCAGCTCCGCGTGCCGTACGCGGACCGGCCGCAGCAGTTCCACGACGGCGTCGGCCACGTCCCGCTTGAGCGCCCCGTACCCGGTGTACCCGTCGGCGAGCGCGGCCGGGTCGCCCCCGGTGCAGGCGGCGAGGATGTCCAGCAGGTTCGCGACCCCGGGACGAGCGGCCGGATCGTAGACGACCCCGCCGTCCCCGATCTCCCCGCTGTCGGTGACGGCCCGCATCACCTTCTTCCGCACCGCCTCGGGCTCGTCGAGGATGAACACCACCCCGGGCCCCGCGTCCCCCGACTTCCCCATCTTCGACCGCGGGTCCTGCAGGTCCATGACCCGCGCCGCCACCACCGGATGCGTGGCCCTGGGCACGGTGAAGGTGTACCCGTACCGCTGGTTGAACCGCTCCGCCAGATCCCGGGTCAGCTCCACGTGCTGCCGCTGGTCCTCGCCGACGGGCACCTCCCCGGTCCGGTACGCCAAAATATCGGCGGCCATCAGCACGGGATAGGTGAGCAGCGACAGCCGCACCCCGTCCCCCGAGGCCTGCGCCTTCGCCGATTTCTCCTTGTACTGCACCATCCGGCGCAGCTCCCCGTCCGAAGCCGTGCACTCCAGCAGGTAGGAGAGCCGGGCGTGCTCGTCCACGTGGCTCTGCACGAACAGCGTGCACTTCTCGGGAGTCAGCCCGGCGGCGAGCAGCAGGGTCGCCGCCTGCCGACTGAGCCGGCGCACCCGGGCCGGATCGTGCTCGACGGTCAGGGCGTGCAGATCGACCACGCAGAACAGCGCCTCGTCGGGCTCCTGGTCGGCGGCGACCCACTGCCGTACGGCCCCCAGGTAGTTCCCCAGCGTCAGATGCCCCGTCGGCTTGACCCCGCTGAAGATCCTCGTCATGTCCCTGCTCCCTGCTCGTGTCGGTGTGGGCTTCGACGCCACCGCGTCGGGCGACCGAGCCACTCCCGGGAGGGGAGAAACAGAAACGGCCGCCGTGATCGGCGGCCGTCGAGCGCGTGCGTGCTCGCGTGGATGGTCGGCCGCCGTCAGGCGGCCCACCAACGGAGGTCGAGCGTGAGCGCACGCGTAGTCATGGGGGAGAGGCTAGACCCTGAGGGGTGAGGAGGGCGTCAGGTTTGTCCGCTCCGCGGGGCGGGTCAGCCTGGGGTTGACACACCTGTCCCGGATCCGTAAGGTTCTTCGAGTTGTCCGAAGTGAGCGCCGACCCCGGTCGGTCCCCGGTCAGCCATCCCGCACTACACATTCGAACGCGCGACTCACTTTGTCGTCCCGTTTTCATGCGTATTTGCGAATGAGGAATCCGCGTCCACGGACGCAGTCGCCGATTAGGTTCGGGGGCAAGGAATCCGCTACTGTCTCACTCGTCGCAAGGGCCCAACAGCCCGAACGGCAAACCCCGTTGACTGGGAGTCAGGCCCGAAAGGATCTGATAGAGTCGAACTCGCCGGAAAGGGAAAACGCGAAAGCGAATGACCCGGAAGGCGGAAAACAAGCGAGACAGACTCTGATAGAGTCTGAAACGCAAGAACAGAAC
>NZ_JBHXKA010000188.1:0-11662 GCF_042722885.1 Streptomyces sp. NPDC058401 | reverse complement strand
GGCGGGGACCCGGCCGGACCGGGCCGAGAGGCCGATAGGGTCGCTGGCCGCCCGCGGCCGGGGGCGGCGCGGCCGCCGGGGGCGGGAGCCTCCCCGGAGGCAGGGACCCTTCGGCCCGGCCGGACCGAGGAGGGAGGTCGCCCGCGCCCGCGTCCAGCGACAGCCTCGCCGCCGGTGACCGCGCCACCGCCGCAGGCGGGGACCCGGCCGGGCCGGGCCGAGAGGGTTGGAGTCGCAGACGGCCCGCGCCCGGCGACGGCATCACCGCCGAGGCAGGGTCCTCCCCTGAGGCGAGGACCCTGCCGGGCACGGCCGCGGGGGGTGCCGACGGCCCGGGCCCCGTGACGGCGCGGCGTGGCCGCCGGGGCGGGGGCCTCCCCCGAGGCAGGGGTCGGGCCGAGGGGCTGGGGTCGCAGGCGGCTCCAGCCCGGTGGCGCCACGCCCGGATGCGGGGACTTGGCCCGGCCTTGCCGAGGAGGGTGGGGGTGTGCAGGCCGCCCGCGGCCGGAGGCGGGGACCCCGACCGGCCAGACCGAGGAGGGTGGAGGCGCAAGCCGCCCGCGACCAGCGACCGCGTGACCGCCGCAGGCGGGGACCCCGACCGGCCAGACCGAAGAGGGTGGAGGCGCAAGCCGCCCGCGGCCGGCGACCGCGTGACCGTTGCAGGCGGGGACCCCGACCGGCCAGACCGAAGAGGGTGGGGGCGCAGGCCGCCCGCGGCCGGCGACCGTGTGACCGCCGGAGGCGGGGACCCGGACACGCCAGACCGAGGAGGGTGGGGGTGCAGGCCGCCCGCGACCAGCGACCGCGTGACCGTTGCAGGCGGGGACCCCGACCGGCCAGACCGAGGAGGGTGGGGGCGCAGGCCGCCCGCGGCCGGCGGCCGTGTGACCGCCGGAGGCGGGGACCCGGACCGGCCGGGTCGAGGAGGGTGGGGGCGCAGGCCGCCTGGGGCCGGTGACGGCGTCGGTGTCGGGGGGCGCCCGAGGGGGAGGGAGGGGGCGTGCCCGTGGTGGGGTGGGCTTCGGGGTGGGCGGTGGATGATCGGGTTGGATCGGGATGGTCGGGTGCTCGTGGGGTGGGGGCGGGCAGGGTGGGGGGGAAGAAGGAGAGGGGGGTCTTGTGATCTCGGGACTCAATCGGCTCGTCGGGCTCGTCGAGGAGCACCTTGACGGGGAGTTCGACGTCCGTGGACTGGCCGGGGAGCTCGGTACGACCGAGTACCACCTGCGCCGGATGTTCTCGTCGCTGGCCGGTATGCCGCTGTCGGAGTACGTGCGGCGGCGCCGCATGACCGTCGCCGCCGCCGATGTCGTGCGGGGCGAGGACGATCTGCTGGGCATCGCCGTCCGGTACGGGTACGGCTCGACCGAGGCGTTCGGACGGGCGTTCCGCGCGGTCCACGGCGTCGGGCCCCGCGACGTGCGCCGCGACGGAGGCCCCCTGCGCACACAACCACGGCTCAGGATCCGCCTGACCGTCGAAGGGAGCAGCCCCATGGACACCCGCCTCGTCGACCGCCCCGCGTTCCGGCTGGTCGGACACGCCGCCCGGGTTCCGCTCATCCACGAGGGCGTCAACCCGCACATCCAGCGGCACATCGCCGCGCTGCCGCAGGAGGAGCACCTGCGGCTGAAGGCCCTCGGCGATACCGAACCGGCCGGGCTGCTGCAGGTGTCCGACGGGGTCGACCCCGACGGCAGGGAGGGGAGCGAGCTGACCTATCTGCACGGGGTCGCCGTGGGCGGGGATTCGGCTGCCCCCGGCGATCTGGACGTCATCGGGGTGCCGGCCGGCATGTGGGCGGTCTTCCGGACCGCCGGCCCCTTTCCGCAGGCCCTGCAGACGACGTGGGCCGCGACCGCTACCGAGTGGTTCCCGTCCAACCCGTGGCGCCTGCGGCCCGGTCCCTCGATCGTCGCGTTCCTGGAGCGCGCCGATGATTTCAGTACGGCTACCTGCGAGCTGTGGCTGCCCGTCGAACCGGCGTGAGGGGAGCCGGAGGGGAGCCGGAGGGTAGCCGGAGGGGGCGCCCAGGGGAAGGGTCGAACGGATGGGCGGGGTTACCCGTGGGTCCGGTGGCGCGTTGGCCCGGTATGACCACGATGGAGACTTCCCCGCCGAGGGTGGGACGCCGCCGGCGGGCGCCCGCCGCAGGGCACGAAGAATCGGTTCGGCAGGCACCCGACCCGCCCATCTACCGTGCGCTGCTCACCCGGTGGGAGGAGGACGGCCGGACCGTGCCGGGGCAGCGCGATCCGGAGTGGTCCCGGATCGCCTCCTCCCCCATCTGGCCGACCGGCCCCCTCTTCGGCGGCTGAGCACCCGCAGGCCGCGCAGCCCGGGAAGGGCCCCTCACAGGGCCCCGGGCCGGCCCGTCAGCGGGATTCCGGGCCCGCCAGGTGGCGGGCGATGACCATGCGCTGGATCTGGTTCGTGCCCTCCACGATCTGGAGGACCTTCGCTTCGCGCATCAGCCGCTCCACCGGGAAGTCGGCCGTGTAGCCGTACCCGCCCAGGACCTGGACCGCGTCCGTCGTGACGGCCATCGCCGCGTCGGTACAGAAGAGCTTGGCCATGGCCGCCTGGCGGGAGAAGGGCTTGCCCGCATCCCGCAGCCGGGCCGCCGCCAGGTACAGCGCACGGCCCGCCTCGATCTTCGTGGCCATGTCGGCCAGCATGAACCGCAGGCCCTGGAAGTCCGCGATGGGGTGCCCGAACTGCTTGCGGTCCAGGGCGTAGGCCAGGGCCTCGTCGAGCGCGGCCTGGGCCACGCCGATCGCGCAGGCGGCGATCCCGAGGCGGCCCGCGTCCAGGGCGGCCAGGGCGATGGTGAAGCCCTGGCCCTCCTCGCCGATGCGGCGCGTGTCGGGGACCCGTACGCCGTCGAAGTGCAGCTGGGCGGTGGGCGAGCCCTTCATGCCCATCTTCTTCTCCGGTACCGCCGCCGTGAGGCCTTCCGCGTCGCCCGGGACCAGGAAGGCGGTGATGCCCTTCGGGCCGTCCACGCCCGTGCGGGCCAGCACCGTGTAGAAGTCGGCGACGCCGCCGTGGGTGATCCACGCCTTCGTGCCGCTGATCAGCCAGTCCTCGCCGTCCCGGACGGCCTTGGTGGTCAGGGAGGCCGCGTCCGAGCCCGAGGAGGGCTCCGAGAGGCAGTACGCGCCGAGCAGTCCGCCGCCGAGCATGGCGGGCAGGTGGGCGCCCTGCTGCTCCTTGGTCCCGTAGCCGGCCAGGCCGTGGCAGGCCAGCGAGTGCACGCTGACGCCGAGCCCGACGGTGAGGCGGGCCGCGGCCAGCTCCTCCAGCACCTGGAGGTAGACCTCGTACGGCTGGTCGCCGCCGCCGAACTCGCCGGCGTACGGGAGCCCGAGCAGTCCGGCCTCGGAGAGCAGCGAGAAGACCTCCCGGGGGAAGCTGCCGGCGTCCTCCTCCTCGGCGGCCCGGGGGCGGATCTCCCGCTGGGCGATCTCGCGTACGAGCGCGAGCAGGTCTCGGGACTCCTCGGTGGGCAGCGATCGGTCCACCTGCGGCGCGCGGTCGGTCATGGCGGCGCTCTCCTCACGTTCAAGCACGGGGCGGCGCGTGAGGGTGGTACGCGTCGCCGGGTCTCGGGGCTCACAACCGATGGTGCCCTCCCGGATCGCGGGAAGGTCCTGTTCAAGGGGCTGCGGCGGTTGAGTATGCCCGATCAGGGGCTTCCCGTCACGGGTACGAGATCCTCCTCGGGGACGGGCGGCGCCGGGCATTCGGGGGCGAACTCCTCGATCACCGTCAGGGTCGCGCGCAGCGTGCGCACCAGCAGCGCGCCGAACTCCGCCCGGTCGGGGTGGCCGGTACCGCCGGGAGCCCCTGGTCCACGGCCTTCCCGGGCCTCCGCGGGGGCGGGGACCGGGGGCGAGACCCGGTCGGGGACCGGGGGCGAAGCCTGGTCGGGGACCGGCGGCGAGACCTGGTCGGGGACCGGGGGCGAAGCCTGGTCGGGGACCAGGGTCGGGCCGTCCGCCGGGCCGATCCAGTCGAGGGTGCTCCCCTCGACCCCCGCCAGCCAGCCGACGAGTGCCAGCCGGGCGATCGGCGGGATCTCGCGGTGGCCGTACGCGCCTTCCGCGATGGTCGCCATGAGTTCCTCGCGCACGGCGTCGCGGATGGCGAGGACCTCGGAGTCCGAGCCGACGCCGCCGGTGACGATGGTGCGGTAGGCGGCCTGGTGGTGCTCGGCGTAGTACAGGTAGCCGTCGATGGTGCTGCGCACCCGCTGCGCGTTGGGCAGTTCGCTCTCGCCCGCGGCGCGGGCCACGAGCTCGGCCACCGAGTCCTCGACGATCGCCAGGTAGTAGCCGCGTTTGCTCTTGAAGTAGTAGTAGATGAGCCCCTTGGCCACACCCGCGTGCTTGGCGATGTCGTCCATGGAGAGCGCGTCGTACGAGGTGTCGGCGAACAACTTGCGGCCGATCGCTATGAGTTCGGCCCGCCGAACCTGCGAACGCCCGCTCGTTCCGCGCTGTTGACTATTATTCAAATTCAGCCCTAGCCTCGAACTGCCACAGGATGCCCGAAGTATGGCAGACCTCTGAGCACCCCCCTTTGCACTCCCCCTGCGCACCGGACGACGTACGGGAGGACCACATCATGGACACCGAAAGCACGGGCACCGACAGCACGAGCACGACCGGTACGAGAAGCACGAAGGGCCCCGGGAGAAGGACGCCCGAGGGCCGGGTCCACTGGAAGAAGACCGCCGCCGTCGCGATGCCCGCGGTCGTCGCGGTCGGGGCGATGGCGATGGTCATGGCGCAGGGCGCGCTCGCCGCCTCCTTCGCCGTCTCGGGGACCAGTTTCCAGGTCTCCTCGTCCAAGCTGAGCAGCAAGGGCCTGTCCTCCTACGTGCAGACGGACCGCTCCGTCGACGGCAAGGGGCATCCCGTGGCGCTGCTCGGCATCGGCGAGGCCACCCTCACGGACATCTGCCAGGCCGCCGAGGTGGACACCCCGGTGGGCACGGTGGTCTTCAAGCTGACCGCCGGCGGACCGGCCGGCAACGTCACCGCCAGCAATCTCGTCATCGACGGCGAGGACCTGGCCGGCGACGCCGTCTTCGGGACGGCCCAGATCGGCCGCGACGCCTCCACCCTCGACCAGGTCGGCGGGGTCAAGGGCGAGGCGGGCAAGTTCGGCCTCCAGGCCGGGGACATCGAGGTCGTGGACGTGAAGTCGCACGCCTGGTCGGCGACCGGCGGCAACTTCCACCTCAAGGGCCTGAAGCTGAACGTCAGCCTGGACGGCAAGAAGTGCTTCTAGGCCTGCGCGGGGCCGCCGGGCCGGGCAGCGGGTGGCTGGAACGCCGCCTCCCGCTGCCCGGCCCCCGGGGGCGGATGCGCGCCTGGCGCCGCACCCGCCCCTTCTGGGGCGGGCTGCTGGTGATCCTGGGCGGGACCGAGCTGCTGCTGGTCCCGCTCTCCCCGCTCACCGTGCTGGTCAGCCTGGGTCTCGGCGGGATCGCGGCCATCGGGATCGGCCTCGCGCTGATCGCCGCCGGGCTGTTCCTGTGGCTGCTGCCCCAGACCCGGGCCTACGTCTCGATCCACGCGCTGCTGCTCTCGGTGCTGTCCTTCGTGGCGACCAACCTCGGGGGCTTCCTCGTCGGGATGCTGCTCGGCATCGCGGGCAGCGCGCTGGCCTTCGGCTGGACCCCGCGGCCCGGTCCGGAGGCGGGCGAGGAGGGACCGTACGTCCCGAGGCTGGACGGCAGCGGGCCGCGCACGCTGGCCGCCGCGCTGCCGGTGGTGCTGCTCGCCTCGCTGGTGGCGGGCACCGGGGAGGCGAGGGCCGCCCGGGCCGGTCCGCCGATGGCGGCGCGCACTCCGCCGACCGTGACCACCTCGCTCTTCGCCCCGCAGGGGTTCGCCTTCGCGGGGGTCACCCACGTGCCCACGGTGGACGGTCCGCTGAAGGTACTGGTGCTGCGGATGCGGGCGGCCACGCTCACCGACTACGAACTGCACAGCCGGGACGGCCGCGAGGAGTACGGGCTCGCCGCGAAGAAGCTCGACCTGAGCGGCGACGTGACCTTGTACCTGACGAGGTTCAGCGGGTGCATCGAGGGGCTGCTGTGCGTGACCTTCAGCCCGGACGGGCTGCCCGCTCCCCCGGTCATCCCGCCGTTCGTCTTCATGACCCGGGTGAGCGCGGAGCAGGCGCTCGTCACCTCCGACGTGATCAGGACCGACAACCTGCGGCTGGTGGCCTCGTGATCCCCGTGCAGGCCGCGCCGCTGTGGGCGTACGGCATCGGCGCCACCTTCGCGGTGGCCGCCGGGCGCCAGCTCCAGTGGTGGGAGCGGTCGGTCCGGGGCGAGGGGGTCCGTACGAGGAGCCGCGCGGCCAATCCGTACCTCGCCCTCACCCTGCTCTACGCGGCCCTGCTGCCCGCCCCCACCGGGGCGTACCTGCTCTGGCAGAACCCGGCCTGGTCGACCATGCACGCGGCCCGCGACCACGACGGGGTGTGGGCCGGCTTCGCCCTCTTCTACGGGGCCTCGGTGGTGGTCGGCGCGCTGCTCGGCTTCCTGGCGGCGCGGCTGTTCGTGCTGGTCGGGGCCGGGTACTGGGGGTACCTCCAGGCGGTGGCCGGGTACTTCCTGCTGTTCTTCACCCTGATCCACGGGTGGGACGGCAGGGGGTACGAGCGGCTGCTGAGCGCCGATCCGCAGGCCTTCGCCGACTGGCGGGCGGAAGGCGTCGCGAACGGCGTACTGGCCTTCGCCACCTCTGGCACCTTCCTGGCCGTGCTGATCTTCGGGACGGCCGTCATCGGCACGATGCTGCTGGCCGAGATCGGCTGGCTGGTGGAGGGCTGGCGGCTGCCGGGCGCCGCGGCGGACCTCAAGGTGCCCAGGGTGATCGCGGTGGCGATCGCCGGGGCGGGGGTCTACGGACTGCCGTTCGCGGGGGCGCTGGGCGCGAGCGTCCTCGTCCGGCTGCTGGGGTGGTGGGCCGGGACGGGGGTCTTCGCCCTGCTGGCCGGGGTGGTGCTGTTGCCGGCGCGCTCGCCCGTGCGGCTGCTGTACGGGCTGGTGGGCATTCCGGACCGGCACTGGCGGGTGGAGCCGGAGGCGGGGGCGGAGGCGGAGGCGGGGGCGGAGGGCGCGATGGACGCCGCGGCGGAGGTTAGAAGAACCAGCCGACCTGGGTGACGAACATGGCCACGACCACGACCAGGGTCCAGCCGAGCACGTGCTCCAGCCAGGAGGAGGAATCGTCCTCGGGTCCGCCGGTGCGGGCCAGGCTGCGGGCGCGGGCGGTCGGGGCGGCGCTGTGTGCGGTCATGCCTCCCAATGTGACAGCGGGGGCGGCCTTCGCGGTAGAGACGATGGTCACTGGTGGCATGTCTCACGCCCCCGGCCGCGTGCTGCGGACCGGGGGCGCGAGGGGTGCGTGCGTACCGGATCAGGTGGTGCGGGTGCGGGTGCGGTCGCGGCCCGCCATGCCCGCCATGGCCAGGGCCAGGCACAGGGCGATGCCGCCGGCGAGGACGTTGCTCCACACCGTGCGGGTGGTGCTGACGTCGCCGGAGATGACGAAGGGCGCGACGATCGTCCAGGCGGCGAGACCGACTGCCGTCCAGGCCATGGCGTGGGTGCGCTCGTAAGCGGAGCCCAGTCCGCTCATGCACAGGCAGTAGGCCAGGCCCGCGATCAGGTTGTTGATCGCCAGCGAGCTGAGCCCGCTGAATCCGGCGATCCACGGCGAGGCGGCGATGTAGAGGCCCGTCATCAGGGCGAGCGCCTCGACGACCTGGGCACTCGGGGTGCTGGTGACCCGCTCGAAGCGCGAGCGCATCTCAGCGAGGTCGGGGTGGTGTTCGATTCTCGGTTGGGTGGTCATGGCGGGCTGCCTCCTATGAGAAGCTCCTATTGCCCTTTTGCCCTTTATGTTCCACTTACATGCCGTTCGGTGCAACGCAAAATCTCAGAGCACTCCCACCGCATTCCGCGCCCACCCGCAGAGCGGGCCACGCTCACCGCAGACACCCCGTTGCCCCGGGCGCAGGCCCGGGGCAACGGGGTGTCTCGGGGTCATGGCCACGCCGGCAGGCTCAGCGCACGTCGACGTAGTCCTCACGGCCCTTGGAGGCGTAGTGCGTGGCGGGGGCGTCGTCGTAGCGCATCTGCCAGGTGCCGTCCTGGTCCGCGGTGAACTTCTTGCTGAAGGTGCCGTTAGCCAGGGTCTTGGCGGTGCCCAGCTGCGTCCATGCGCCGCCCGGCGTTGCCGGCTTGAAGTAGATCCGGACGGTCTGACCGGCGAACGGCTTCCAGGTGGTGCTGTACCTGTGCGTCAGCAGCCCCTTGGCGGTCATCGTCGTACCGCGGGCCACGCCCTCGGGGGTGACGTCGTCAGCCGTGATCTGCGTAGGCCGGCGGATGAACTGGAAGGTCTGGCTGGTGGTCGGTCCCACATTGGCGGTGCCGTGGCGCAGGCGCCACAGACCGGGCTTGGCGGAGGAATACGGGTTCTTCAGGGTGAAGGGCGTGTTGTAGGTGGTGGTGGTGGAGCCGACGTAGGTCCAGGTCTTGCCGTTGTCGCCCGAGAAGTCGAAGTGGACCCGGGGGGCAGCGCCGGCCGGGACGGTGCCGTCCTTGACGATCAGCTTGCCGGTGTAGGTGATGTTCCGGTACTTGTCCACGCTTCCCACAAGGCCCTCGAAGGCGCTCATGTGGGTAGCGTGCACGGCGAAGGAAGAGGACGCGGGCTCGAACCAGGCACTGGAGAACCCGACCGTCATCTTCGCATCGCCCGTGACGCGGAACTCGGTCACTCCGTTGCCGCAGTCCTCCCGATAGACGGCGACGCAGCCGTCCTTGGTCACACTGAGACCGGAGAGATCGTCCAGCTTCTTCTGCGTGCCGTCGTCGGCCGTGCGCGTGAGGGTGGTCCGAACAGGGATCTTGGTGCCGTAGCGCCCGGTCACCGTGGCGCCGGGCGAACTCACGGTCAGCTTCGTGGCCTGCTTGCGGATCGGCAGGGACAGCTTGCTCGTTATCGACGTGCTGCCCACGAGCCAAGCATCCAGAGAGGCCTCCTCCTCGTTGCCGCGGAAGGCGAAGGGGCTGGCGAACCGTCCCGCCCCGTCGGTGGTCAGCTGCACGGTCTCGCCGCTGTAGACCGCGACCTTGACCCCGGCGCCCGCGAGCGGCCTGACTTCACGAGTCTTCGGATCCTCCGCGACCACCGTGCCCGAGGCCTGCCCCGAACGGCTGTCATAGGACAGCGAGGCCAGCGAGGACTTGAGGCCGTCGATCTTCGGGTTGAGGGCGTAGTTCAGCACCCCCTTCGTGGCGCCGACCTCCTCGTTGCTCTGGCCCTCGTTACGGACCAACTCGATGTCGTAGACGGCCATCTCGTCCAGCTTGGCGGGCGCGGACGTGAAGGTGTGATAGTCGCAATCCTCGTCCGCACACCCGCCCTCGACGAAGCCACCGACCCGCGCGACGACCGCACTTGTGCCCTTCTCCCGCACCCGGACGACGAGGTCGTCGCCGACCTGCCAGTCGTAGTAAGCCGAGAACTCGGCGCGAAACGCCCCGTCGGACCCGACCGAGGCCCTCACGGGGGACACCTCGCCCAAACCCCCGCCTGCGGCCTGCGCTGCCGGGGCGGCGAGGAACGTGGTCGCGGCGATACCGAGGGTGGCGCCAAGCGTCGTGAGGAACCGTCTAGTTGACATGGGTGATGCCTTCCGAAGCGTGCAGGAGCGGGAAGCGTCGGCAGTACCGTCCTACGAGTGAGCCACTGCCACCCGTTCGACTCACGACATCGGGAGATGGTTACCCCGGCCCCGAAAAGTTCCTCCGTGGTGCACGGCAGACCGAGGCCGAAAGGTGAACCGCGCGGTGATCACGTATGCGGAGAGCCGGGGGCCCTCTGTTTGGCCCTACAGAACGCCCACGGAGCGGAGTGCAGCGATCTGACCTGCACTCGGCCGGATCGGACCGTAGAGGTAGCAGACGCCTCCGGTGCCGGAGACGACCTTGCCGGCCGCGTTGTGGCGCTTGGTCCGCAGCCAGTTGTTCTCGAACTCCCGCCGCCGGTAGACCCGGCGCACGGCCGTGTTGTCGGCCGAGTTCGGGTCGTTGGCGATCACGTCGCCCGTGGCGGTGAAACCGATGACGGTCATCAGGTGGCCGGCCGTGCCGTAGCCCGCCCCCGTGAGCTCCTCGGCCGTGAAGGACTGGGAGGTGATGACCGGGACTCCGGCCCGCACCAGCGTCTCCAGGTCGGCGAGGGAGCCGAGGCGGGTGACGACGCCCGCGAGCTGCCGGTAGGTGGCGGCGTAGGCGGCGTTGAAGGGCCAGTTCCCGCAGCCCTTGTACGCGGCGTCGTAGGTGGAGCGGGCGGCGTGGCAGACCTGGGGGTCCGCGTAGCCCTTCTTGACCCAGGCCACGGAGGTGGCGCTGGCCCGGCGGCCCCAGAACTCGATGATCATCTGGGAGGAGGTGGGGCTGCACCAGGCCTCGCCGCCGTTGTCGTACTCGGGGTACTGCCCGGCGTGCGTCTCCTGCGAGTACCTCGGCACCTTCAGCTCGTGGACCCCTCCCGCGGCGGTGGTGGCCGGGACCGAGAACCGGTCCGGGACGTCCGAGACCATCGCCCCGGCCAGCCACACCGTGGGGCCGCGGCTCGCACCGGGCTTGCGGTACAGGGTCAGACGCAGCCGCCAGTCCTTGATCCGCAGCCCGCTCGCGGGGGCGTCCACGGCCAGGGTGTCGGTCCAGACGGTCGACTTGCCGTCGGTCTGCCCGTCCACGGAGGTGCGCCGGATGTCACCGTCGCCGGAGGCCCAGCGGCCCATCACGTACCAGGGCGTGGCGGTGCCGTCCGTGTAGGTGCCGCGCAGCTCGGTCTGGATCCAGGTGCCGGCGGGGGTGCGGGCGTTCCAGGAGGCGATGGCCTCGGTGGCGGGGACGGTGGAGGTGTGGACCGGGGAGGTCCAGACGGCGTACTCCCAGGTGCTCTTCTTCCCCGTGTGCGGGTCGGCGTACTCCCTGCGGCCCGTCGGGGTCTTGATCTCCAGGCCGGGGCGGGCGCCGCCGATGGCGGTGGTGCCCTGGTGGAGGCCGGCGGTCCAGTGGGCGTACGAGTACCAGAAGCGGTTGTCCACCGTCTTGCGGGGGGCTCCGCCGGTGGCCTCGGTCGGGGTGGGGGCCTCGGCCTCGGTCTCGGCCTTGGCGGTCGGGGCCGGGGTCATGGGCTCCGGGCCTGCGCCCGCGCCGGCGCCGGCGCCTGCGCCTGCGCCTGCGCCTGCGGCGGAGGCTCGGCCGCCCGGGACGGTGGCCGCGGTGGCGGCCGCTAGGACCACCGCCAGGAGGGCGCGGCGGGGTGTGGGTGCGGTCATCGGCGTGGCCCCCAGGGGTCGGTGCGGCGGGTCGGCTCCCGCACACCCTTCCAGTTCCCGCCCGGGAGACCGCGAAGCCCGGCCCCGTGTCGGGGTGACGGGCCCCGGCCCCCTCGCCCCCGCTCCCCCGGGTCCGGGCCCTGCGGGGCTGTCCCCTACCCGCCCTTCCACCGTTCCCCGGGCTCCGCCCGGACCCCTGCCCCGTGTGGCGCCGTACCCGGGGCCCGGCCCCCGGACCCCCGCTCCTCACACGCCGGAGTGGCTGGAT